>NZ_JBLRDT010000038.1:0-16866 GCF_057512245.1 Gryllotalpicola sp. CP2-P1 | reverse complement strand
C
Organism: Gryllotalpicola sp. CP2-P1; assembly: GCF_057512245.1. Taxonomy (NCBI): domain Bacteria; kingdom Bacillati; phylum Actinomycetota; class Actinomycetes; order Micrococcales; family Microbacteriaceae; genus Gryllotalpicola; species Gryllotalpicola sp. CP2-P1. Next base: position 16,865 of record NZ_JBLRDT010000038.1, on the reverse strand, counting down.
ACGTTCGAGACGGTCTGGCGCGAGACGCCTGCCGCGCGGGCGACATCGCTGACCGTGGGCAACGGCCTCGGCATGCGCTCCTCCGTCCTCGCGCCGGGCCGATGGGCGGGCCGCTGAGCGAGGCATCCCGGGCGGGGGTTGACAGCGGCATCCGTGCGCGTGAGTCTTGTCCTACCCTATTTGATCGATCAAATGACGCAATGCCGCCGATTTTGAACGATCCAATACATCGACGCGGATGTCATCAAGGAGTCCTCACATGTCCAGATCGCTCACGCGCACCGTGCTCATGGGCGCCGTCGCCGCCTCGGCGGCACTCGCCCTCGCCGGCTGCGGCTCAGGGTTCGGAAGCAGCAACGACACCGGCAACGGGGGAAGCGGCTCGACCAGCAAGCTCACCTCGTCGAACGACCCCCTCACCGTGCTCATCGGCTCGAGCGGCGACGCAGAGACGAATGCGGTCAAGTCCGCCGTCGCGTCCTGGTCGTCGAGCTCGGGCACCAAGGCCACCGTCATCCCGGCGAACAACCTCGACCAGCAGCTCGCCCAGGGGTTCGCGGCGAAGAAGCCGGCTGACGTCTTCTACCTCTCCACCGGCTCGCTTCCCGGCTACGCGGCGAACGGCTCGCTGCTCGCCTACGGCGACCAGCTGCCGAGCGACCTCAAGAACGACTTCTACCCGTCGCTCGTGAAGAACTTCACCTACGACGGCAAGTTCTACTGCGCCCCGAAAGACGTCTCGACGCTGCAGCTGATCATCAACACCGACAAGTGGAAGGCCGCCGGGCTCACCGACGCCGACTACCCGAAGACGTGGGACGACCTCGCCACGGTCGCGAAGAAGCTCACCTCGGGCGGCACCACGGGCCTCGTGGTGTCGGGGCAGTACGAGCGTCTCGGCGCGTTCATGGTTCAGGCCGGCGGCAACCTCACGAACGCCGACAACACCAAGGTCACGGCCGACAGCGCCGCCAACGTCAAGGCGCTCAGCTACGCCCAGTCGCTGCTCAAGGCCGGCTCGATGAAGTTCGCCGCCGACGTGGGCGCCGGCTGGGGCGGCGAGGCCTTCGGCAAGGGCCTCGGCGCCATGACGATCGAGGGCAACTGGATCTCGGGCTCGATGCAGTCCGACTACCCGAACGTGCACTACAAGGTGGTGCCGCTGCCCGAGGGGCCCAAGGGCAAGGGAACCCTGCAGTTCACCAACTGCTGGGGCATCGCGGCCGACAGCCCGAACCAGAAGGCGGCGCTGAAGCTCGTCGAGCAGCTCACCTCGAAAGAGGACCAGCTGCAGTTCTCCAAGGCGTTCGGTGTGATGCCGTCGATCCAGTCGGCCGCCTCGGACTGGAAGCAGGAGTTCCCGGAGTACACGCCCTTCCTCGATGCGACCGATTATGCAGAGGGCGTGCCGACGCTCAAGAACGTCGCGCCGGTCATCACCGACCTCGACGGCAAGATCGCTCAGCTCAAGACGACCGATCCGAAGACGATCCTCGACTCGGCGCAGAGCAACCTGCAGGCGCTGCTGAAGTAGGGCCGAGCGAATGACGACCGTGGCGACGCGGCGCACCGACGGCGTGCGGCGCGGCTCGATCCGCAAGGGTGAGGCGGCCTCCGGCTGGCTGTTCACGGCCCCGGTGCTGGTGCTGCTCGGGCTGTTCCTGGTCATCCCGATCCTGATGGCGCTCTGGGTGAGCTTCTCGGATTGGGGCGGCCGGGGCAGCCCGTTCTCGGCCGGCGTGAACTTCGTCGGGCTCAAGAACTACGAGGCGATCACGAGCGGCGGCGGCCTCGCCGAGCAGAACTTCGGGCAGTCCCTGCGCAACAACCTCTGGTACGTCGTGCTCGTGGTGCCGATTCAGACGGTCGTCGCGCTGGTGCTGGCATCCCTCGTCAACAATCAGCGCCTGAAGGGGCGCGGCTTCTTCCGCACCGCCTTCTACTTCCCGTCGGTCACGAGCTCGGTCGCGATCACCGTGCTGTGGCTGTTCCTCTTCAACACGACCGGCGCGATCAACAAGGTGCTCTCGTGGCTCGGCGTGCACGGGCCCAACTGGTTCAACGACCCGCAGGGCGTGCTGCACGCGATCCTGGGCGCGTTCGGGGTGACGAGCGGGCCAGGCGCGCTCGTGAGTCACGGATTCCTCGGCGTGAGCTGGTGGGACTGGCTGGCCGGCCCGTCCTGGGCGATGAGCGCGCTCATCCTGCTCGCGGTCTTCACGACGAGCGGCACCTTCATGCTGCTCTTCCTCGCCGCGCTGCAGAACCTGTCCGGCGACCTGCAGGAGGCGGCGATGGTCGACGGGGCGACCTCGTGGGAGCGGTTCACGCGCATCACGCTGCCGCAGCTGCGCCCGACGCTCTTCACCGTGATCACGCTGGGGCTGATCGGATGCTGGCAGGTGTTCGACCAGGTCTATGTCGCCACCGACGGCGGGCCGGACGGGACAACGCTCACGCCCGCGTTCCTCTCGTATCAGGCATCCCTCATCAACCAGGACTGGGGGCAGGGCGCGGCGATCGCGTTCATCCTGTTCGTCATCATCATCGTGTTCACGCTCATCCAGCGCTGGGTGCTGCGCGAGCGCGCGGTGTCGAAGCGGCGGCGGCTCAACCCGCCGCCCGTGAAGGTCGCCGGTCTGCCCGCCGGGGAGGCCGAGCGATGAAGCCGCACCGCTGGACGACGGGCCGCGTGGCGGCGCAGTCGCTGCTCTACGCCGTGCTCACGGTTCTCGCGGTCGTCTACATCCTGCCGTTCCTGATCCAGATCGCGACCGCTTTCAAGACCGACCCCGATGCGGCCTCCAACCCGATCTCGCTCGTTCCGAACCCGTTCAGCCTGGCCGCCATCGACAAGCTGTTCACGAACTCCGACTTCCCGCTGTGGTTCATGAACTCGGTGATCATCACCGTGTTCGTGACGCTGGGGCGCGTGCTGTTCGACTCGCTCGCGGGCTACGCGCTCGCGCGCCTGCACTTCCGCGGTCGCAACGTGATCTTCGCCGGCTTGGTCGCCGTCATGGCGGTGCCGAACGTCGTGCTGCTCATCCCCAAGTTCCTCGTGCTGAACACGCTGAGCATCTACGACTCGTATGTGGGCATGATCGTGCCCTTGATGGCGGATGCCGCGGGGGTCTTCATCATGAAGGGGTTCTTCGAGTCGATCCCGGTCGCGGTCGAAGAGGCCGCGCGCATCGACGGCGCGGGCACGCTGCGGCTGTTCTGGTCGGTCGTGCTGCCGATGGCGCAGCCGGCGCTCATCACGATCATCATCCTGTCGTTCCAAGGGTCGTGGAACGAGCTCGCGCACTTCATCGTCGCGGCGCAGAACCCCGCGCTGACCCCGCTCACGAAGGGCGTCGCGACGCTCGCGAGCGGGTCGCTCGGCTCGGGCACCCAGTACCCCCTGAAGCTGGCCGCCGCGCTGATCATGACCCTTCCGGTCGCGGCGATGTTCTTCGTCTTCCAGCGACGCATCATGAACCAGAGCGAAGGAGCCGTGAAGGAATGACAGTGTCTGCCGAGCATCGGGTCGGGCGGCCGCAGCCCCTGCTGCACAACGCCCTCGTCGTGCTGAAGGCGCCGACGCAGGCCTGGTCCGACGACCGCGGCGACATGGGCGGCCTTCCCGTGCACGGCCTGTACCACTCGAACACGCGGGTGATCGACCGCCTCGGCTTCGGCGTCGAGGGCCATGAGCTCGAGCAGCTGCGGGCCCTCGAGGACAGCGCCTCGCGCACGACGTTCACGATGCTCTTGCGCGGCCTGCCCGGCGAGCGCGCCGACCCTCGGTTCCGCATCGAGCGCACCCGCGAGGTCGACGCGGGGCGCCTCGCGGAGACGATCGTGTTCAACTCGGGGCTCGCCCACGCGCACACGATCACGGCGGTGCTCACGCTGCATGCGGACTTCTCGCCCATCCATCTCGTGAAAGACGGATTCACGCGCGAAGACGCCGCCCCCGACGCGGTGGTGCAGTTCGACGGCGGTGCTGACGCCCGCTGGAGCGAGGGCGGCGTGAAGCTGCGCGTCGTGGCACCCGGGGCGACCGTGACGCGGCGGGGCGACCGCTTCGAGTTCCGGTGGCAGGTGGAGGTTCCGCCGAACGGCGCGCCCGCGATCAGCTGGTGGGCCGAGCTCGACGACGAGCGCGCGGTCGTGGAATCCGCCATCGACGAGCCCGACTGGAGCGCGGAATCCGTGCCCTTCTTCGACCTGCGCCTGCGGCGCTGGGTCGAGCGCGCGCTCACGGATCTGCGTGCCCTGCGCGTCACGCTGCGCGACCAGCGCGAGCCGTTCCTCGCGGCCGGCGCGCCGTGGTTCTTCACGCTGTTCGGGCGGGACTCGCTGATCGCGGCACGGTTCCTGCTGCCGCTCGACCCCGGCCTCGCGCTGTCGACCCTGCGCGCCCTCGCCCAGCTGCAGGGCACGAAGGTCGACCCGCACAACGCCGAGCAGCCGGGCAAGATCATGCACGAGTTGCGGCCCGTCACGCTCGAGCTGCCGCAGCAGAACATCATGCTGCCGCCGCTCTACTACGGCACCATCGACGCGACCCCGCTGTGGATCACCCTGCTGCGCGACGCGTGGCAGGCGGGCGCGGACGAGGCCGAGGTGCGCGCACTGCTGCCGAGCCTGCGCGCGGCGCTCGACTGGATGCGCGACTTCGGCATGGGCGACGACGGGTTCCTGCGCTACATCGACGAGTCGGGGCGCGGCCTCTCGAACCAGGGCTGGAAGGATTCCGACGACTCCATCCAGTGGCACGACGGAAGGCTCGCCGAGGGCCCCATCGCGCTGTGCGAGGTACAGGGGTATGCCTACGCCGCGGCGCTCGCCGGCGCCGAGCTGCTCGATGCGTTCGGCGAGCAGGGCGCGCAGCAGTGGCGCACGTGGGCGGCGGAGCTGCGCGAGCGGTTCAACTCCTTGTTCTGGGTCTCGTCGCCGGGCGGCGACTACCCGGCGATCGCGCTCGACGCCCACGGCGCCCGCGTCGACTCGGTCGCGAGCAACATGGGGCACCTGCTCGGCACGGGCATCGTCTCACGCGAGCAGGCCGCGCTGATCGCGCGGCGACTGCTCTCGCCCGAGCTGAACTCGGGCTTCGGGCTGCGCACGATGTCGACGGCCGACGCCGGGTACTGGCCGCTGAGCTACCACGGCGGCTCGGTGTGGGCGCACGACACCGCGGTCGCCGTGCTGGGGCTCGCGCGCGAGGGCTTCGTCGACGAGGCGCGCGAGCTGGCCGACGGGCTGATCAGCGCAGCAGTGCGATTGGGGTACCGGATGCCCGAGCTGCACTCCGGGGACCCGTTCCACGGCACCGAGAGCCCGATCCCCTACCCCGCCGCCTGCCGCCCCCAGGCCTGGTCGGCGGCGGCGGCGATCGCGATCGCCTACGCCCTCGACGCCGGTTGAGCAGGCCGCGCCGCGCGCCGCGCCCACCCGCTGGTCGCATAGGTCGCTCTGCGACCGTATCGAGACCCTCTCCTTTCAAGGAAAGGTCTCGATACGCCCGGCTTCGCGCGGGCTACTCGACCATCGGGTGGAGCGGCACCGGCGCTACAGCGCCGCGACGACCTGGCGCGCCACGGCGCGCCCCGCGCGGCTGGCGCCGATCGTCGACGCCTGCGGCCCATACCCGGCCAGGAATATGCGGGGGTCGGCGGCCACGGCGCCGTTCTCGACGGTCACCCCGCCGCCGATGTTGTGCAGCCGCAGCGGGGCGAGGTGCCGCAGCTCGGGCCGGAATCCGGTCGCCCAGATGATCGCATCGGCATGCGTGAACGAGCCTTCGGGCCAGCGCACGCCGTCGCGCTCGACGCGCGTGAACATGGGTCGCTCGACGAGCAGTCCGCGCTCGATGCCCGCGGCGATGCGCCGCGTCTTCGCGACCCCCGTGCCGTGCACGATGCTCGGCAGCGGCCTGCCGGCGCGCGCCGCGGCGTCCTGCTCGGCGACGGCGCGCACGCCGCCTTCCATGCTGAGCTTCTCGTCCTCGCTGAACACGACCGGCCGCCGCGTCGCCCAGTTGAGCTCGGCCGCCACCCCCTCAAGTTCGAGCAGGAACCCGATCGCGCTCGTGCCCCCGCCCACGACGACGACGGACTGGTCGCGGAACTGCTCGGCCGACACGTAGCCGTTGGTCGCAATCTGGATGCCCTCGAACTCGCGGATGCCCGGCACATACGGCACGAACGGGGTGCGCCACGTCCCGCTCGCATTGACGAGCAGTCGCGTGACGATCTCTTCGCGGTAGTCGGGGTCGTGCTCGTCTGGCACGCGTGCGTTGACGACCAGGTCGGCACCGCGGTTGAAGACGCTCATCACCTCGACAGGGCGGAAGACGTGGAATCCGTAGTGCTCTTCGTACTGCCGGTAGTAGTCGGCCACGACCTCTTTGGCAGGCCGGTGATGGTCGGCGGTCTCGAACGACAGGCCGAGCTCGCTCATGCCGGGCAGGTCGGCGACGCGGTGGGCACTGCCCAGGGTGAGCGCGCTCCATCGGTGCTGCCACGCGCCACCCGTGCCCGGGCCGCGGTCGAGAACGACGAAGTCGACACCCGGTTCGAGCTGGAAGCGCTTCAGGAAGTAGGCCACCGAAAGCCCCGCCTGACCGGCCCCGATGACGACCACCTGGGTCTGGGTGGGCAACTGTGGCACGGGGCATCCAGGAAAATGAAGGGGCGTGCGGGGCAAAGGCGAGCAGAGCGCCTCATGCTAAACTACCCGCTAGATTTCATCTCTGTTTGCGCCGGGTGACGACACCCACGACCCGGCCCGTCATCGTAAGGGGGTCTCGCATGGGGCGTGGCCGTCAGAAGGCAAAGCACACCAAGATCGCCCGCGAGCTGAAGTCCTACAGCCCGGAAGTGAACTACGCGGCCTTGGAGCGCGAGCTCGGTAGCCACTCCTCCGAAGAGGACCAGTACGCAGCTTGGGCCGACTACGAGCCCGAGGGCTATGAGTCCGACGACGAGGACGAAGACGAGTATCAGGCTCGGCAGCCGAAGGGCGCCTGAGCCGCTTCACACCTAGACGTTCGAATGCCCCGCCTCTCTCGAGGCGGGGCATTCTGCATGCTTCACCGCTTCCCAGGGACCTCCCCCCGAACCTCCCGAACCTCCCCGAAGAGTGAGTTCGGGTTGCCTCTTCGCGGGTCGAGCCACCCGAACTCACTCTTCGGGGGACGTGAGGGCGGCGGAAGAGGCCGGGACTCAGAGGCGGAAGCCGAGCCCAGCAGCGATGCGCGACCACGTGCGGTCGCACGGTCCTCCTGCGCTACCGCGTCGCCTCGACGAGGAAGCGGCGCGAGTAGCTCACGAACGAGCCGTTCGCCTCGATGAGCGCGTGCATGCGCTGCAGCTCGGGGCGGTATTTCTCGACGGTGAACCCGGGAACGGTCCACAGCACCTTGCGCAGGAAGTAGACGACGGCGCCGACGTCGAAGAACTCGACCTTGGTCACGGCTTCCTCGAGGCGCCGCACGCGCAGCCCCGCCTCTGCCGCTCTCTGCCTGATGACCGACTCGTGGCCGGCATCCTCGTGCGCATCGCCCTGCGGCCCGAGGAAGAACTCGTAGAGCTTCCGGTTCGTGCCCCAACCGATCAGCTGGCCGAGGAAAGTGCCGCCGGGGGCGAGCACGCGGCCGATCTCCTCCCACGGAACGCCGTACGGGTGCCGCGCGAGCACCAGGTCGAACGCGCCGTCCGGGAACGGCAGCGGGTCGGTGCCCGCGGCGTTCATCACCTCGCCGCCGAAGGGCGCGAGCCGCTCGCGGGCGAGCGCGAGATTGGGCGGCCACTCCTCGGTCGCGGCGACCCGGTCGGGCACGGATGCCGCGTGCTGCAGCGCCTCGGCGTAGACCTCTGCGCCGCCCGTCTGCAGGTCGAGGCTCGCCGTCGCCCGGCCGAGCGCGTCGGCGGCGAGCTTGGCGTAGCCCCAGGGCGGCCGCTCTTCGGTCGCGCGGCCGTCGAACCACGAGAAGTCCCAGCCGTCGGTGGGCTCGGCCTCGCCCTCCGCGATCAGCCCTTCGAACGATCGCGGGTCTCGATGCGCGCTACGCGCTACCCGATCAGCGGGGTTGTCAGGCATACGACCCGACGAGGCGCACGGCGCCACCGTCGACGCCCTTGGCACCCTGCTCGAAGCCGGTGAAGTCCTTGGCATCCGTCGACACCGTGCCCGCGACCCACGCGGGAATCCCGTCCAGCGCGAGCTTCGAGACGATGCCGTCGACCGCGCCGGGCGCGACGACCGCGAAGAACCCGATGCCGAGGTTCCAGGTGCCCTCTGCCGACTCGAGCGAGCTGCCCGCGATGGCGCTCAGCACCCGGAAGACCGGCGACGGCGCCCACGACGCGCGGTCGAGCTCGGACCACGCGCCGCGAGGCAGCACGCGGGCCAGATTCGCAGCGATGCCGCCGCCCGTCACGTGAGAGAGCGCGTGAACGGATGCCCCGAGCTGCGGGTCCGCGAGCAGGCGCAGCAGCGGCGAGGTGTACAGCCGGGTCGGCTCGAGCAGCGCCTCGCCCCACGTCGTGCCGAGGTCGTCGCTGCGGTCGGCGTACCCGATTCCCGCGTTGCTCAGAATGTGCCGCACCAGCGAGTAGCCATTCGAGTGCAGACCGGACGACCCGAGCGCGAGCACCACGTCGCCGTGCTGCACGCGATCGGCGCCGAGCAGCGCGTCGGCCTCGACAGCGCCGACGGCGGCACCCGCGACGTCGTAGTCGTCGGGGCCGAGGAGGCCCGGGTGCTCGGCGGTCTCGCCGCCGACGAGGGCGGTGCGCGTCTCGGAGCAGGCGCGTGCGATGCCGGCCACGATGTCGGCGATGCGCGTCGGCACGACCTTGCCGCAGGCGATGTAGTCGGTCATGAACATCGGCTTCGCACCGACGACCACGATGTCGTCGACAACCATGCCGACGAGGTCCTGGCCGATGGTGTCGTGCTTGTCGATCGCCTGCGCGATCGCGACCTTCGTGCCGACACCGTCGGTCGAGGTCGCGAGCAGCGGCCGCCGATAGGACTTGAGGAACGAGACGTCGAACAGGCCCGCGAAGCCGCCGACGCCGCCCAGCACCTCGGGACCGTGCGTCTTGCCGACCGCCGACTTCATCAACTCGACCGCCAGATCACCCGCCGCGGTGTCGACACCGGCTTGGCGATACGTGCTGCTCGAGTCGTTCGTCACGCGGCGATTCTACCGGGGCGGCTGATGGCCGCCTCAGCGCCGGGGCGCCTCTGCGCCGTAGCGCCGCAGTGCCTCAGTGCCGTAGCGCCGCAGTGCCTCAGTGCGAGGCGGCGAGCTGCTCGCGGTGCGCCCGGTCGATCCGCTCGGTGACGAACACCAGCAGCACGAACACGGCGACACCGGCACCGACGAGCGCGACCCCGCCCCAACCGGCCGCGTGATAGACGAACGGCGCGAGTAGCGACCCCGTCGCACCGCCGAGGAAGTTCACGAAGATGTAGGCGCTGTTGATGCGCCCGCGCGCGGCCGGGTCGATGCCGAAGATGAAGCGCTGACCGGCGACCTGGTTGCTCTGCGTGGCCGCGTCGATCAACACCGCGGCCGCCACGAGCGGAACGAGCGCCTGCACCGCGACGGCCCAGTCCGTGACGAGGAACATGACCGCCATCAGCGCGAAGGCGACCCCGGTCACGGGCGTCGCGAGCCCCCGGTCGCCGAGCCTGCCCGCGATCGGGGCGGCCAGCGCGCCGCCCGCCCCGGCGAGCGCGAACAGCGCGATCTGGAACTGGCTGAACTGGAAGTTCCGATCGAGCATGAGCGGCGCGCAGGTCCAGAAGAAGTTGAAGGCGCCGAACGCGAGCGCCTGGTAGAGCGCGCGTCGCTGCAGAATGCGCGATCGGCCGAGGAATCCGAACGTCGTGGCGAGCAGCGCGCCATAGTGCAGCCCCGACTCGGGCCTGCGCGACGGCAGCGTGAACCACAGGATCACCCAGAGCGCGGCGATCAGCACGGCCGCGATGCCGAACACCCAGCGCCAGCCGAGCAGGCCGGTGACGAAGTTCGCGTACGGCCGCGAGAGCATGATGCCCGCGAGCAGACCGCCCATGATGTCGCCGATGACCCGGCCGCGCCGCTCGACGGGGGCCAGGTGGGTGGCGAGCGGCAGCACGACCTGCGCGCCCACCGACACCACACCGACCACGAACGATGCCACGAGGAACACCGCGAGGTTCGGCGCCAGCGTGACGCCGACGAGGCCCGCGACGGCGATCGCCGCCGTGATGAGCACGACCCGCCGGTTCTCGACCAGATCGCCGAGCGTCGCGATGAACAGCAGCCCCGCCGCGTAGCCGAACTGGATCAGCGTGACCACCAGTCCCTCTGCGCCCTGCGACAGCCCCAGCTCAGAGCTGATCGGGCCGATCGCCGCCTGCGCGTAGTAGAGGTTGGCCACGAGAAGGCCGCAGGTCACGGCCATGATGACCGTGAGGGGACGAGTGAGAGCGGATGCCGGTGCCATCACTTCCACGCTAATCGCCTGCTCAGGCATCCCCTGCACCCATATGTGAGACTGAGAGGGCCCGGTTCTCGGGAACAGCAGCCAACTTAAATGGAGACCGCTTAGCTCATGTGCGGCATCGTCGGAATCGTCTCGACCGAACCGGCCAACCAGCAGATCTACGACAGCCTGCTTCTCCTGCAGCACCGCGGCCAGGATTCGACCGGCATCGCGACCGCCGACGGCAGCATGTTCCACATGTCGAAGGCCCGGGGCCAGGTGCGCGAGGCGTTCCGCACCCGCGACATGCGCTCGCTGCTCGGCAACATGGGCGTCGGGCACGTGCGCTACGCGACCAAGGGCGACGCGGCCAACGAGCAGGAGTCGCAGCCGTTCTACGTGAACGCGCCGTACGGCATCATCCTCGTGCACAACGGGAATCTCACGAACACGCGCGAGCTGACCGAGGACCTGTTCCGCATCGACCGCCGCCACATGAACTCCACGAGCGACACCGAGATGCTCGTGAACGTGCTCGCCACCGAGCTCGAGGGCCAGATCGCGGGCCGCGAGCTCACCCCCGACCAGGTGTTCGCCGCCGTCTCGCAGGTGCACGAGCGGGTCGAGGGCTCGTACGCGACGATCGCGATGATCGCCGGGCAGGGGCTCCTGGCGTTCCGCGACCCGTGGGGCATCCGCCCGCTCGTGCTCGGTCGCCGCACGGCAGCCGGCAGCGACCGCGACGAGTGGATCGTCGCCAGCGAATCGCTCGTGCTCGAGGCCGGCGAATACGAGGTCGTGCGCGACGTCGCCCCCGGCGAGGCCGTCTTCATCACGCTCGACGGGCAGCTGCACTCGAAGCAGTGCGCGCGCGACCCGCGGCTCGTGCCGTGCTCGTTCGAGTACGTCTACCTCGCCCGCCCCGACTCGATCATGAACGGCATCTCGGTCTACGAGGCGCGCCTGCGGCTCGGCGACCGCCTCGCCGACACCGTGACGCGCTACACCGAGGCGGGCGACATCGATGTCGTCATGCCGATTCCGGATTCCTCGCGCCCGGCCGCCATGAACGTGGCGCAGAAGCTCGGCATCGAGTACCGCGAGGGCTTCTACAAGAACCGCTACGTCGGCCGCACCTTCATCATGCCCGGGCAGGCGCAGCGCAAGCGCTCCGTGCGGCAGAAGCTGAACGCGATGTCGTCCGAGTTCCGCGGCAAGAACGTGCTGATCATCGACGACTCGATCGTGCGCGGCACCACCTCGAAAGAGATCGTCGACATGGCCCGCAACGCCGGGGCCAACAAGGTGACCTTCGCGTCCGCCGCACCGCCGGTGCGCTTCCCCCACGTCTACGGCATCAACATGCCGTCGCGGAAGGAGCTGGTCGCGTCAGGCCGCTCGATCCCCGAGATCGCGCAGCTGTTGGGCGCCGACAACCTGATCTACCAGACCGTCGACGACATGAAGTCGGCCATCCTCGAGGGCCAGAGCGCCATCACCGACCTCGAGATGAGCTGCTTCACGGGCGAGTATGTGACCGGAACGGTGTCTGAGGACTACCTGGCCTGGGTCGAGGCGACGCAGCTCAGCTGAGCCGGCGCGGGCGCGGAGCGAGCCACGAGTCGACTCATGAGCTCCGCAGCACTTGAACGAGCGAACCATTTCTTCGCGCGATCGAACCATTGTCTCCGCACCAGAGACAATGGTTCCTTCGCCGCGAGAAAAGGTTCGCCCGTTCAAGCGCGGGCAGAGTAACGCGCGGCAGCGTCAGGCGCCGCGCTTACTTCTCGTCGCGCGGCGACTCCGCGTCCTTCAGCGTTCCCGTGATCTTCTCGGCTTCGACGAGACGGATGCTGCGGCGCGACACCCGCTCGGCGATCAGCGCCACGACCGCGCCGATGGCGAGGCCGATGGCCACAGAGAACAGCAGCGCGAAGCCGTAGACCGTGCCGCGGCTGTAGGTCGCCGTCTCGGCGTCATACGGCAGGGCGAACGTGATGATCGTGATCGCGATCGCGGCGAGCACCGCGAACAGCAGCATGAAGTTCCAGTAGTTCGGGGTGCGCCGCACCTCGACGAGCGTGGGCTCGACGCGCTCTTCGACGACGGGACCCTCACGCTCGGGTTCGGGCTCGGGGGTCTGGTCGGGGCGCTCGTCGGTCACCCGCTCATTCTCCCAAGTCGAAGCTGTGCGGCAGCACCGGGATGAGCCCCTCGAGCGTCGCCCGCGTGCCCGACGCCGACACTCGAGCGGCGTCGACGGCCTCGGCCCAGCGCAGTCGGCCCGCGGCGAGCGCGACCCAGGTCGCGGCATCCATCTCGATCACGTTCGGCGGCGTGCCGCGCGTGTGGCGCGGGCCCTCGACGACCTGCACCGCGCCGAAGGGCGGCACGCGCACCTCGACCGTGTGGCCCGGCGCCTTCTCCTCCAGCAGCTGCAGCAGGTAGCGCACCGCCGTCGCGAGGGTGTCGCGCGAGGCATCCGCTTCATGCAGTGCGGATCGGACCGCCTCGAAACCGGATGCGTCGTCGATTCCCCGCCTTGCCACGAAACCAGTCTCGCACCAGCCCGCCGGTACGATTCAGGGGTGAAGATTCTGGTCCTCGGTTCCGGCGCGCGCGAGCACGCGATCATCACCAGCCTGCTCTCCGAGGACGAGCAGCACGACATCGTCGCCGCCCCCGGAAACGCGGGCATCGCGCGCGATGTGCGCACCATCGAGCTCGACCCGATGGACCCGGTCGCGGTCGCGGCGTATGCCGTCGACAACGGCGTCGAGCTCGTGGTGGTCGGGCCCGAGGCTCCCCTCATCGCGGGCGTCGCCGACCCGCTGCGCGAGCGCGGCATCGCGGTGTTCGGGCCGTCGAAGGCGGCGGCGCAGCTCGAGGGGTCGAAGACCTTCGCGAAGCGCATCATGGAGGAGGCCGGGGTGCCGACCGGTCGCGCCGAGCTCGCCGGAACGATCGCCGAGGTCGAGAAGACCATCGACGACTTCGGGGCGCCCTACGTCATCAAGGCCGACGGGCTCGCCGCGGGCAAGGGCGTGCTGGTCACCTCCGACCGGGCCGCGGCGGTCGCCCACGCCGCGTTCTGGCTCGAGCACGGGCCCGTGCTGATCGAGGAGTTCCTCGACGGCCCCGAGGTCTCGCTCTTCCTCTTCAGCGACGGTCACGATGTGCTACCGCTCACCCCCGCTCAGGACTTCAAGCGCCTGCGCGACCGCGATGCCGGCCCGAACACCGGCGGCATGGGGGCGTACTCGCCGCTGCCGTGGCTTCCCGACACCTTCGTCGACGAGGTCATCGACACGATCGCGCTGCCGACGGTGCGCCGGCTCGAGGCCGAGGGCACGCCGTTCATCGGCCTGCTCTACTGCGGTCTCGTGATGACCTCGCGCGGGGTGCGGGTGATCGAGTTCAACGCGCGCTTCGGCGACCCCGAGACGCAGGTCGTGCTGGCGCGGCTCGTCACGCCGCTGTCGCGGCTGCTGCTCGCGTCGGCGACCGGCGGGCTCGCCGGGCTGCCGCGCCCCGAGTTCGCGCTCGACGTCGCCGTCACGGTCGTCATCGCCAGCGAGGGCTACCCCGAGAAGTCGATCACCGGCCGCCCGATCACGGGAATCGAGGCGGCTGAGTCCGTGCCCGAGGTGACGGTGCTGCACGCGGCGACCGAGATCGCGACGCTTCCGGATGCCGTGGACTCCGGCACCTGGGATTCCATCGGCCTCGTCGCCACCGGTGGGCGCGTGCTGTCGGTCGTGGCTCTGGGGTCCGACTTCGCCGAGGCGCGAGCGCGCGTCTACGAGGCGGTCGACAAGATCGAGCTCGAGGGCTCGCAGCACCGCACCGACATCGCTGCCGCGGTCATCGACTGACCCCGCCCAGTCTCCCCGCGTTGGTCGAGTAGGTCGCTCCGCGACCGCCGCCGCGTTGGTCGAGTAGCGAGCGCCAGCGAGCGTATCGAGACCCTTTCCTCGCCAGGAAGGGGTCTCGATACGGTCGCAGAGCGACCTACTCGACCAGCGGGGCGGGGCGCGGCCTCCGCTAGAGGCCCAGGCGGCGGGTGTAGTCGTTGCGGAAGACGCCGCGCGGGTCGTACTTCTCCACGAGAGACCGGAAGTTCGCGAAGCGCGGGTACAGACCCGGCACGCGGGCGGCATCCGTGAACACCTTGCCCCAGTGGGGTCGCGCGCCGAACGGGGCGAGCGCCGCCTCGAGCAGCGCGCTCGCCTGCTCGACCGCGGCCTGCTCGCGCTTCCAGGTGAAGTGGAACGCGACCGCGCCGTCGGCCCAGTCGTCCTCGCCCGAGGTGTAGGCGGTCGAGAGCCACAGCTGGTCGGCGGCGATCGCGCGGATCTCGCTGATCAGGAGCAACGGCGTGATCTGCTCGGTAAGGGCGCGCGCGGCGTCGATCGCGGGGGCGATGTGGCGGCGCGGCAGCAGGTACTCGGTCTGGATCTCCTCGCCGGCGCTCGGCTGGAATTCGAGCTTGAAGTGCGGCAGGCGCGCGTGCCACGGCCCAGGCGCTCCGAACTGCTCGGTGGTCGCCTCGGCGTCGGCGCCCGCGATCATGTGGATCTTGTGCAGCGCGGGCGTCGCCCCGAGCTCGCGAACGGCGCCTTCCACCGCGGGCGCTTCTGCGCGGGCCTTGACCCAGAGCTGGTTGATGGAGGCGGGCGACCAGTCCGTGAAGACGCTCACGCTGTAGGCGAGGTCGAGCGCCTCGGAGACGCGCTCGTAGGGCACGCCGAGGTAGATCGTCTGCGCCACCTCGAAGCTCGGCACGATGTCGAGTTCGAGCTCGGTGACGATGCCGAGGGAGCCGAACGCGACCACGGCGCCCGCGAAGTCGTCGTCGCCGCGGCGCAGGGTGACGAGCTCGCCCGAGCCGTCGACGAAGGTGACGGCGGCGACCGTGGTGGCGAGGTTGGCGTTGCCGGAGCCCGAGCCGTGCGTCGCCGTGGCGACGGCGCCGGCGACCGAGATGTGCGGCAGTGAGGCGAGGTTGTGCAGGGCCCAGCCCTGCTCATCGAGCGCGATGGCGACGTCGCCGTAGCGCAGGCCGGCCGCGACGGTTACCACGCGGCGCTCGGGGTCGATCTCGATCTTGGCGGGCAGCTCGGCGAGGTTCACGAGCGTTCCGGCGGCGCCCGGGTCGGCGACGTCGTTGAAGGTGTGGCGCGTGCCGAGGGCGCGCAGCGGTGAGGAATCCCCCGCCTGCTTCACGAGCTCCTGCAGCTCTGCCACCGAGCGCGGGCGCGCGATCGTCGGTGCGCGGTAGGCGTAATTGGCCGACCAGTTGACTTCGTTTGCCACGGGCACTCCTTTGTTGCGGGTGACTACATATTAGGCGGGGAACGGACGATCCCGACAGGCTCGGTGCCACCGACCGCACCCGGGGCCGTCACTAGCATGGGGTGCGTGACTGCTCAGGTGCTGCCCGGATGGACCCACGTGTACTCGGGAAAGGTGCGCGACCTCTACGTGCCCGAGGGTACCGACACCGCCGACGCACCCGAGCTGCTCGTGGTCGCGAGCGACCGGGTCAGCGCCTTCGACTTCGTGCTCTCGCCCGGCATCCCCGGCAAGGGCGAGCTGCTGACGCGCCTCTCGAACTGGTGGTTCTCGCAGCTCGACGTGCCGAACCACCTCGTGCCGGGCGGCGAGGCCCGCGTTCCCGCCGAGGTGGCCGGCCGCTCGATGGTCGTGAAGCCGCTCGACATGTTCCCGATCGAATGCGTCGTGCGCGGTTTCATCACCGGCAGCGGCTGGGCCGAATACCAGGAGACGCAGTCGGTCACGGGCATCCCCCTGCCGGCCGGGCTGCGCAACGGCGACCGCCTGCCCGAGCCCATCTTCACCCCCGCATGGAAGGCGCCGCAGGGCGAGCACGACGAGAACATCAGCTTCGAGCGCATGGTCGACATCGTCGGCGAGGATGCCGCGACCGCACTGCGCGACCTCTCGCTGCGGGTCTACGGCGAGGCCGCCGCCCGCGCCGAGGCGAAGGGCCTCATCATCGCCGACACCAAGTTCGAGTTCGGCACCGACGCCGAGACCGGCGCGATCACGCTCGCCGACGAGGTGCTCACCTCGGATTCCTCGCGCTACTGGGATCTCGCCGCCTGGAACGCCGGCGCGACCCCCGAGGAGCGGATGGCGAGCTTCGACAAGCAGATCGTGCGCGATTGGCTCGCTGCCAACTGGGACAAGCAGGGCACCCCGCCCGAGCTGCCCCCGGTCATCGTGGCCCAGACCGCTGCGCGCTACTCCGAGCTCGTGGAGCGTCTCACCGCTTAGGCGCGCTGCGGGGCACCACCTTCTGCGTCCCGCGCCGACGTCTGCGCCCCGCGTCGCAGGTGCAGACGTCGGCCGGGGGCACAAAACCCG
>NZ_JBLRDT010000378.1:0-1309 GCF_057512245.1 Gryllotalpicola sp. CP2-P1 | reverse complement strand
GCTCGCCGAGCCGGGCGAGCCGCTGCGCCCCGGGGCGATCTACGACGCGAACGCCGTCTCGCTCTCGGCGGCGATCACGCTCGCGGGCGGGGTGGCGCTCGCCACCGGCGTCTACAGCGACGACCCGGGCCATCTGCGGATGGCGCTCGAGGCGGCGGGCCCCGTCGAGCTCGTCGTGACGAGCGGCGGGGTGAGCGCGGGCGCGCACGAGGTCGTGCGCGACACACTCGCGCCGCTCGGCGTGACCTTCGACTCCGTCGCCGTGCAGCCCGGCGGGCCTCAGGGTCTGGGGGCGATCACCGTGTCCGGCTTCCCCACCCCCGTGCTCTGCTTCCCCGGCAACCCCGTGAGCGCGCTCGTCTCGTTCGAGCTGTTCCTGCGGCCGCTGCTGCGCGGGCCGCGCCCCGTGCTGCGGCTGCCGCTCGCGGCATCCCTCGACTCCCCCGTCGCCAAGCACCAGGTGCGCCGCGGGCGCGTCACGGCCGATCAGACCGTCGAGCTCGTCGGCGGCCCGAGCTCGCATCTGCTGGCGGCGTACGCTCGTTCCGATGCCCTGGTGCAGGTGCCGGTCGGTGTCGACCACCTCGACGCAGGGGAATCCGTAGAGGTCTGGAGGATCGATGAGTGACGAGCCCGCCGAGACCGCGAGCTCGCAGGGGCTCACGCATCTGCGCGCCGACGGCGCCGTGCACATGGTCGATGTGAGCGAGAAGCAGATCACCGCGCGCCGCGCCGTGGCGCTCGGCGCCGTCGTCACCCGGCCCGACGTGGTCGAGCTCGTCGCGCAGGGTCGCCTGCCGAAAGGCGAGGCGCTCGCCGTCGCGCGCATCGCAGGGATCATGGCTGCGAAGAAGACGCCGGAGCTCGTGCCCCTGTGCCACCCCCTGCCGATTACCGGCGTCGACGTCGAGCTGGCCGCTGCCGGCGATCGCATCGAGATCCGCGCGACGGTGAAGACCGTCGGCGTCACGGGCGTCGAGATGGAGGCGCTGACCGCGGTCTCGGTCGCCGCGCTCACCGTCTACGACATGATCAAGGCCGTCGACAAGGGCGCCGTCATCGCCGAAGTGCGCGTGCTCGAGAAGGACGGGGGCAAGTCGGGCCCGTGGCGCTCGGACGATCGGCGCGAGGTATGACCGCGCTCGCTCTCACGGTGTCGACCCGGGCGGCCGCCGGCGTCTATGCCGATGCGACCGGGCCGATCATCCACGAGTGGCTCACCGAGCGCGGCTTCGACACCTCGCGGCGGGTGGTGCCCGACGGGCCCGGAGTCGAAGCGGCCCTGCGCGGTGCGGTCTCGGCCCGGCTG
>NZ_JBLRDT010000377.1:0-1314 GCF_057512245.1 Gryllotalpicola sp. CP2-P1 | reverse complement strand
GGCCCGATGCCCAGGCGGGCACCCGCAGCGCCAGAGCCGCGCCGGGGAATCCCTCGATCACCGAGATCCGCACCCGCCCGTCGAGCGGGTACTCGGTGTCGACGTCGAGCGCGACGCGGCCGCCCTCGAGCTCCGCCTCGATGCGCGCCCGGGTGTACTGCACGAGCTGCAGCTCGTTGCCGCGTGCGGCTGCGAGATAGCCCTCGATGCTGGCGAAGGTGCGCATCAGGTTCGGCGGGCAGCACGCGCAGTAATACCAGTCGAGCCGCCGCGCGGCGGCCTCCTGCTGCCCCGAGACGTGGTCGGGCCGCAGCTGCAGCGGGTTGCTGTAGAAGAAGGCCGCCCCGTCTTCCGAGATCCCGTCGGCGACGACGTTGTAGAGCGCGGTTTCGAAGAAGTCGCCGTAGCTCAGCTCGCCCGTCGCGACATACATGCGCCACGCCCAGTGCATCGCGGCGATGCCCGCGCAGGTCTCGGCATACGCCCGCTCGCTCGGCAGCTCGTACGCGTCGCCGAACGCCTCGTCCTTGTGCCGCGACCCCGTGCCGCCCGTCAGGTAACTGCGCCGGGTGACCATGTCGTCCCACTGCGCCCGCAGCGCGGAAAGCAGGCTCTCGTCGCCCGTCTCGAGGTAGACGTCCGCCACTCCGCTGTTGAGATAGAGCGCCCGCACGGCGTGGCCGCGCATGATGGCCGTCTCGCGCACCGGGGTGTCGTCCTGGTAGTAGCTCGAGCCGAAGCCGCCGCGGCCGAGCCACCCCGCGCCGCGCCGGTCGACGAAGGCCCGGGCGACGTCGAGGTACTCGCGCCGCCCCGTCAGCCGGAACAGCTCGACGAGCGCGTACTCGACCTCGGGGTGGCCCGGGTACCCCTCGGCCGCTGAGCCGCCGAAGCGGCGCACGATCAGATCGGCGACCCGGGTCGCGATGGCGAGCAGCCGGTCGTCGTCGAGCGCGCGCTTCGCGGCGATGGATGCCTGAATCAGATGCCCCGCGCAATAGAGCTCGTGCCCCGTCGTGAGGTCGCTCCAGCGCTCCTTCTCGCGGTCGGCGCGCTGGAACGCGGAATCCAGGTAGCCGTCGTCGTCCTGGACGCGGGCGAGCAGCGCGACCGCCTCCTCATAGAAGGCGCGCAACCGGGCGTCCTCGCCGTGGCCGAGCTCCCATGCGACGGCCTCGAGCGTCTTGTGCACGTCGCTGTCGGCGAAGACGAGGCCGCGGAACGGGGCATCCGATTCGCCGACCAGCCGGCGCAGGTTGTCGAGGTTGCCCTCGGTCTCGAGCCGCTCGATGCCGTGCGGGATCGTCGTCGCGC
>NZ_JBLRDT010000376.1:0-1320 GCF_057512245.1 Gryllotalpicola sp. CP2-P1 | reverse complement strand
TGCTCGGCGTCTCGCTTCGCGTCGGCGATGATCGAGTTCGCCTCGATCTGCGCGTCCTGCAGGGCGGACGCCGCCTGCGCGCGGCCCTCGGTGACGACGCGCTCGGCCTGCTCCTTGGCGGCCTCGCGGATCTGCTCGGTCTCGCGGGCGACCTGCGCGCGCAGCTTCTCGGCGTCGATGTCGGCCTGCGCGATCATGCGCGTCGACTGCTCCTCGGCGACGCGCAGGGTGTTCTCGAGCTTGGTGCCGAGACCCGAGAAGGTGGGGCTGCCCACCTCTTCGATCTCGGCGTTCAGCTCATCGATGCGGCCGTTGAGGCGCTTGATCTCCTTCGCGGCATCCGAGGCCTGCGTGTTCGCCTTGATCAGCTCGCGGCGCAGCTCCTGAAGCGCCTTGTCGACCTCGTCCTTGTCATAGCCGCGGAAGACCTGGGTGAACTCTGACTCTTCGGGCACGTGGCTCTCCGGGGGATCGAGGGGCTGCTGGAGTGGGCCGGCGCGACATCGCGCCGTACCCCAGAAATGCTACAAGCCCCACGAGGCGCGCCGAACGCCGTATTCAGGGTTCGTCCCGGGTCTGTCCAGGCGCATCGAATAACCTGAAGGGACTTTTGGCAGCCGGTCAATACCCGTGCGGCCGGCCAGGAAGGATCTATTCGTGCGTTTCGTCATTGCCATCGCGGCGTTCCTCATTGCCGCGATCATGATCGGCGTTGGGATCGCCCAGCGTACGATCTGGGCACCCGCCGCAAGCGTGACCGCCACGGCAGACGTCCGCTCGGGCGCGCCGTACATCGTCATCTCGGGGGCGACGCTCAACGCGAACGAAGGGCAGCAGACGCTGCACGTCGCGGGGGCGACCTCGCCGTTCGTCGCGTATGGCCGCACGGCCGACGTCCTCGCCTGGGTCGGCGACGAGCCGTACGCGCGCGTCAGCTACCAGCCCGGGACCAAGTCGCTGAAGACGACGCTCGTGCGCGCAGGTGAGAAGGCCGACACGGGCGGGGCATCGGATGCCACGTCAACGCCGACTCCGACTCCGACGAAGAGCACCCCCGCCGCGGGCGCCGACGCGCCGGCATCCGATCTTCGCCGGTCGCTCGACCCCAAGGCGCCGAGCCCCGCGAACAGCGACCTCTGGCTCGAGCAGTTCACCGGGGCGAAGGCGGCGACGACGACGATGAACGTTCCCGACAACGTCAGCGTGATCATCGCGACCGATGGCGCGCACGCCGCGCCAGAATCCGTCTCGCTCACCTGGCCGATGGACACCCGCACGCCATGGGCGGGGCCGCTCATCGTGCTCGGCGGCCTCATCGCG
>NZ_JBLRDT010000375.1:0-1324 GCF_057512245.1 Gryllotalpicola sp. CP2-P1 | reverse complement strand
CCAAGCTCGGGCCCGCGCTCGCGAAGCTGCGTCAGGGCGGCCACCGCCTCAACCTCAACCTGCTCGGCGAGGCGGTGCTCGGCGAAGAGGAGGCGGGGAACCGGCTCGCGGGCATCCGCCGGCTGCTCGAGCGGCCCGACGTCGACTACGTGAGCGTCAAGGTCAGCAATGTCGTGAGCAACCTCAATCTGTGGGGCTTCGACGACGCCGTGGCGCGCATCGCACAGCGCCTCATTCCTCTTTATGAGCTCGCGGGCGCGGGCGGCGAGACCTCCGTCACGCCGGGCCGCACCAAGTTCATCAACCTCGATATGGAGGAGTACCGCGACCTCGACCTGACCGTCGCGGTGTTCAAGCGGGTGCTCTCGAACCCCCGGCTCGCGCACCTCGAGGCGGGCATCGTGCTGCAGGCCTATCTGCCCGATGCGCTCGACGCCCTGCAGGACCTCACCGAGTGGGCGCAGGCCCGCCGGGCCGCGGGCGGTGCCGCGATCAAGGTGCGGCTCGTCAAGGGCGCGAACCTGCCGATGGAGCGCGTCGACGCCGAGCTGCACGGCTGGCCGCTCGCCACCTGGGGCTCAAAGCTCGACACCGACGTCAACTACAAGCGCGTGCTCGACTGGGCGCTGACCCGCGAGCATACGGATGCCGTGCGCCTCGGCGTCGCCGGCCACAACCTGTTCGACGTCGCCTTCGCGTGGGAGCTCGCCGGCGTGCGCGGCGTGCGCGACCGCATCGACTTCGAGATGCTGCTCGGCATGGCGACGGATGCCGTCGCGAAGACCGTCGGCGGGTTGACGCTCTATACGCCCGTGGTCAGGCCCGAGGAGTTCGACGTCGCGATCTCGTACCTCGTGCGGCGGCTGGAAGAGAACGGCTCGCCCGAGAACTTCATGTCGGCGCTGTTCGAGCTTACGGGTGCGGAGTCCCGGGTCGGCGCGTCGCAGGAGCTGTTCGAGCGCGAGTGCACGCGCTTCCTCGACGCCGTCGACCGCTACGAGGCCGTGCGCGAGCCCCTCGGCGTCGCCCCGCTGCCGAACCGCCGCCAGGACCGGGCCCGTGAGTGGCAGGACGAGAACGCCACGGCCCTCTTCCACCCCCGCGTCGACCCGGTCGACCCGGGCGGGCAGGCGGCGCGCGACGCCGGGCTCACGGTCGCGGTGCTCGGGCTGCCGCAGGACGGCGGATGGGCGTCTGCCGACACACGCCGGAAGGAGGCGTTCGCGCCGCCGATGCCGGCCGAATGGCAGGCGCGCGGTGACCGGCAGACCTTCCGCAATGTCTCCGACAGCGACCCCTCGCTCGCGGCCAACCGCGCCTGGGC
>NZ_JBLRDT010000374.1:0-1344 GCF_057512245.1 Gryllotalpicola sp. CP2-P1 | reverse complement strand
TGAGATCGCCCGGCGGCGCGGCGGCAGCGGCCGCTTCGGCAGTGCGAGCGTGTCGGCCATGACCAAGCATTTCCCGGGCGGCGGACCTCAGAAGGACGGCGAGGACCCGCACTTCCCCTACGGGCGCGAGCAGGTCTACCCGGGCGGTCGGTTCGACGAGCACCTTGAGCCGTTCCGCGCGCTCATCGCGGCCGGCACACGGCAGATGATGCCGTACTACGGCATGCCGGTCGGCCTCGCCGTCGACGGCGAGCCCATCGAAGAGGTGGGCTTCGGCTTCAATCGCCAGATCCTCACGGGGCTGCTGCGCGAGAAGCTGGGCTTCGACGGCGTGATCTGCACCGACTGGGGCCTGATCACCGATGCCGAGTTCGCGGGGCTGCCGTTCCCCGCGCGGGCGTGGGGCGTCGAGCACCTCACGCCGCTCGAGCGGGTGGCGAAGGTTCTGGATGCCGGCGCCGATCAGTTCGGCGGCGAGGCGTGCCCCGAGCTGGTCGTCGAGCTCGTGCGCAGCGGCCGCGTCTCCGAAGAGCGCATCGACGCCTCGGTGCGACGGCTGCTCGGCGAGAAGTTCCTGCTCGGGCTGTTCGACGAGGGCCGCTACGTCGACATCGAGGCCGCCGATGCGCTCGTCGGTGCGCCCGACGCCCGCGCTGCGGGGCTGCGGGCCCAGTCCCGCTCGATCACCGTGCTCGAGGCCGCCACGTCGGGCCGCTCGGCGCTGCCGCTCGCCGCGGGAACGCGCGTCTTCATCGCGGGTGCGGACGCCGACGGCATCACGCACGAGCGACTCGAGCTCGTCGACTCCCCCGACGGCGCCGATGTCGCGATCGTCCGCCTCGCGGCGCCGTTCGAGCAGCGTGGGCCCGGCTTCGAGTCGTTCTTCCACGCGGGCTCCCTCGAGTTCCCCACCGCTCAGGTCGACGAGGTCCTCGCCCTGGCCGCGCGCGTGCCGACCATCGTCGACGTGTATCTCGACCGTCCCGCCGTGCTGACGCCCTTCGCCGGGCGGGTCGCGGGTCTCGTCGTGGACTACGGGGCGTCGACTCGCGCGCTGCTCGATGCCCTGAGCGGCGCGGTTCGGCCGGAGGGAAAGCTGCCCTTCGATCTGCCGCGCTCGATGGCCGCCGTCGAGGCATCCCGCCCCGACGTACCCTTCGACACGGCCGACCCGCTGTTCCCGTTCGGGCACGGACTCGAGCTGGGCTGAACTGAGCTGCGTCACGCTCGACGCGGTGCGCTACCGAGCGGTGCGCACCGCGTCGAGCGCGGCATCCAGCATGTCGGCGGCCGCGGCCGGGTCGGCGCGCACCAGGGCCATGGCCGACAGCACGAACGACGTGC
>NZ_JBLRDT010000373.1:0-1351 GCF_057512245.1 Gryllotalpicola sp. CP2-P1 | reverse complement strand
CCGCCGTCTCGTCGATCGCACGGCGGTTGTCGTCGAGGGCTTTCTCACGGGTGGCTCCGGGCTGCGCCGTGAAGAATCCCGCGCGGCACAGCGACGAGATGCGCAGCCCGGATGCTCTCACCAGCTCGGCCGCCCGCGCGAGGCCCACCTCGGCGACGGGCTCGCGCCACGCGCCGAACGAGCGATAACCGGCGCCCCGTGCCACGTCGAGCGCCTCGGCGAGCGAGGCGTGCTTGACGGTGGCCTGATTGAGGCTGAGCCGCGGGTGCGGGGGCGGGGTCACAGCAGCACCGTCCGCGGGATCTCGACGCCCGAGACCGCGAGGAACGCGTTCCAGCGCGACGCCGCGAGCTCCGGGTCCTCGAGCGCGCCGGCGACGTTCGCGAGCCGCACGATCTCGGAGAGGTGCGGCAGCGAGCGGGCCGAATGCAGGCCGCCGACCAGCTGGAAGCCGGGCTGATGCCCGTTCAGCCACGAGAGGAACGTGACGCCGGTCTTGTAATAGAACGTGGGCGCGGCGAACACCTGACGCGACAGCGCCTCGCTCGGCCCGAGCAGGGCGAAGTAGCCGTCACGGTCGCCCGCGTCGAGGCGCTGGATCGCGGCCGATGCGAGCGGGGCCACCGCGGCGAATGCGCCGAGCAGCGCATCGGAGTACGAGCCCCGTTCCTGGTCGGGGCCGCCGCTCGGGGCATCCCCCGCGATCAGGCCCACGTAGTTGAAGTCGTCGCCCGTGAACATGCGCGCCGGGCGCGGCAGGCGGGCGCGCACCGCGATCTCCTTCTGCGCGTCGAGCAGGCTCATCTTGACGCCCGCGACCTTCTCGGGGTGCGCGGCGATGATGTCGATGAGAACGGATGCCGCGGCCTGGGCATCCGTGCTGCCGAAGTAGCCCCGCAGCTCCGGGTCGAACGCCTCCCCCAGCCAGTGCAGCACGACGGGGCTCTGCGCCCGCTCGAGCAGGCGGTCGTAGACCCGGCGGTAGTCGTCGGGACCGTGCGCGGCGCGCGCGAGGTGCCGCGAGGCCATCAGCACGACGCCGGCGCCCTGGTCTTCCGCGAAGGCGAGCTGCTCGAGGTAGGCCGAGACGACCTCGCCGAGCGAGATGCGCTCCGCCTCGACGTGGTCGGTGTTGACCCCCACCACGAGCGCGCCACCAACCGACCGCGCCTCGGCCGCGCTGCGGCTGATGAGCTCGCGCGTGGCCGCGGGGTCGAGGCCCATGTTGCGCTGTGCGGTGTCCATCGCGTCGGCCACACCGAGCCCCCACGACCACACGTGGTGGCGGAAGGCCAGCGTGGCATCCCAGTCGAGATCCGCCGGCTGACCGGGGGTGTTGTCGGCGTGGATC
>NZ_JBLRDT010000372.1:0-1368 GCF_057512245.1 Gryllotalpicola sp. CP2-P1 | reverse complement strand
TGGGCGGCCGCCATCGAGCGACTGCTGAGGGACCCCGCGCGTCGGGCGGTGATGGCGCAGGCATCCCTCGCACACGCACGCGCGCACACGTGGAGGGCGGCGGCGGCCCGTCTGGCAACCCTCTACGAGCGCCTTGCGCGCGCGAATTAGTTTGGAAGCATGACCGCTTCCACTTCTGTCCCTTCCGTGGCACTGAACGACGGCACGTCCATTCCGCAGCTCGGCTTCGGCGTCTTCCGGGTCGACCCGGCTGAGACGGCGCGCATCGTCAGCGACGCGCTCGAGGTCGGCTACCGGCACATCGACACCGCTGCGATGTATCGCAACGAAGACGGTGTGGGCCGCGCGATCGCCGAGAGCGGCATCGCGCGCGACGAGCTGTTCGTGACGACGAAGTTCCCGAACAACGGCTCGAGCAGCGCCGCCGATGCCCTGCGGCACAGCCTCGACCAGCTCGGCCTCGAGCGCGTCGACCTCTACCTCATCCACTGGCCGCGGCCGCGGCTCGGCACCGCCCTGTCGGCCTGGCAGGAGCTCATCGAGCTGCAGCGCGAGGGGCTCGCCACGTCGATCGGCGTCTCGAACTACCGCATCGAGGACCTCGAGCAAATCATCGCAGAGACCGGCGTCACGCCCGCCGTCAACCAGATCGAGCTGCACGTCGAGTTCCAGCAGCGCGAGCTCGCGGAATACCACGCTGCGCATGGCATCGCGACCGAGTCGTGGTACCCGCTCGGCGGCGGCGAGATCTCCTCGGCGCCCGCCCTGCTCGAAGTGGCGAAGGCGCACGGCGTGACGCCGGCGCAAGCGATTCTTCGGTGGCAGCTGCAGACGGGCAACATCGTGATCCCGAAGTCGAATCGCCGCGAGCGCATGGCCGAGAACCTCGACGTCTTCGGCTTCGAGCTGAGCGACGTCGAGCTGCGTGCCCTCGCCGCCGTCGACCGCGGTGCCGCCGGCCGGCGCGGTGGCGACCCGAACGAGCTGTAGTGGCCCTTCCCCCTCTGTTCGCCCGGGTGCGGCGCGCACTGTTCCTTCACGCCCACCCCGACGACGAGTCGCTGTCGACCGGCGGACTCATCGCCGCCCTGGGGGATGCCGGAGCCGCGGTTCGCGTCGTGACGTGCACCAGGGGCGAGCGCGGTGAAGTCGTGCCCGGCCCGCTCTCGTGGCTCGAGGGCACGCCCGAGCTCGCCGACCACCGGGTCGGCGAGCTCACCCGCGCGCTGTACGAGCTCGGGGCCGGCACGCCCTGCTTCCTCGGCGAGCCGCGCGCTCGCGCGCTCTACCGGGGTCCGGACTTCCGGTACCTCGACTCGGGGATGAGCTGGGGCGAAGACGGGCGGGCGCAGCCAGATCGGAGAGCAC
>NZ_JBLRDT010000371.1:0-1370 GCF_057512245.1 Gryllotalpicola sp. CP2-P1 | reverse complement strand
GCTCGATGCCCGCACTCACGTCGACACCCTCGGGGGCGCCGATGACGTCGGACTCGAGGTAGGCGAGAAGCGCCGCTGCCGAGGCATCCGCCCCGGCGCTCGCGCGCAGCTTGAGCAGCGGCATCGTCACGACACCCGCGCGCAGGTCGGTGCCCGCCTGCTTGCCGGTGTCGGTGTCGGTGGCCGAGAGGTCGATGACGTCGTCGACGAGCTGGAAGGCGACACCGATCTTCTCGCCGAACTCGAGCACGGCCGGCTCGTACTCGGCGGGCGCGCCCGAGAACGCCACGCCGAACTGCGCGGCCGCGGCGATCAGCGAACCCGTCTTGTCGGCGAGCACCTTGAGGTAGTGGGCCACGGGATCCTCGCCGGGCTGCGGGCCGAGCGTCTCGTGCAGCTGGCCCATGCACAGGCGCTCGAAGGTGTCGGCCTGCAGGCGGATCGCCCGCTCGCCGAGGTCGGCGATCAGCTGGCTCGCGCGGGCGAACAGCAGGTCGCCGGTGAGCACCGCCACCGAGTTGCCCCAGACGAGCTGAGCGGTGGGAACGCCGCGGCGCAGGGGTGCGTCGTCCATGACATCGTCGTGGTAGAGCGAGGCCAGGTGAGTGATCTCGACGACCTGGGCCGCCGTGATCACCTCGTCGTTCGCGCCGCCGCCGAGCTCGGCGGCCAGCAGCGTCAGCACCGGGCGCACGCGCTTGCCGCCGGCACCGAGCAGGTAGGTCGCCGTCACGTCGGCGACCTGGTCGGCGAAGCGCAGCTCGTGCTTGAGCCCGGCCTCGACCCGCTCGAGCCCCGCGTCGAGCTTCTTGACGAGCGCCCGCTCGGCGGGAGAGGCGGTCAGCTTCTCGGTGAGCCCGAACTGGCTCGTGAGAACGGATGACGTCACGAAGTCTTCCCTGCGTCGGCGGCGGTCGCGAGCGGGCCCTGCTTGCCGAGGGGAACGAACCCACGGTGCAGTGCGACGATCCCGGCGGTGAGATTGCGATAGGCCACGCGCTCGTAGCCGGCCTCGCGCAACCACCCGGCGAGGGTGGGCTGGCTGGGCCATGCGCGGATGGAGTCCATCAGGTACTCGTAGGCGGGGGCGTTCGACGACGCGAGGCGCGCGACGAGCGGCATGCCGAGCCGCAGATAGCCGTAGTAGGCCGCGCGCACGGCAGCGGCCGGCGGTGTCGAGAACTCGCAGATGACGAGCCGGCCACCGGGCTTCGTCACGCGGAAGAACTCGGCGAGCGCCTTCTTCGGCTGCACGATGTTGCGCAGGCCGAACGAGATCGTGACGGCGTCGAACTCGTCGTCGCCGAACGGCAGCTCGGTGGCATCCGCCTGCACGAACTCGATGCGCGGATTGCTCGCCTGCCGCGCCC
>NZ_JBLRDT010000370.1:0-1378 GCF_057512245.1 Gryllotalpicola sp. CP2-P1 | reverse complement strand
TGGCTGAGCGCTCGCTCGCTTCATCCCCTCGAAGAGGGCGGGGCGGGTCGTCAGAGCGAGTGCGTCAGCGCCTGCAGGCAGAGCGAGGCCAGCGCCACCATGAGCCAGAGGATCGCGCCGAGCGCAAGCGGGCGCAGGCCGGCCCGCCTCAGCACCTGAACGCGGGTGCCCAGGCCGATTCCGGCGAGCGCGACGGTGATCAGGAAGGTGCCGAGCTGGCTCAGGGCGGGGTGCCAGGCCGCGGGGATCGCTCCGGCGGAGTTGACGGCCGCGGCGACGACGAACCAGATCAGGAACTGCGGCACGATCGACCGCCAGGCCCACGCCGGCGACGTCGAGGTCGCCGACGTGGGCGTGGCGCCGACCGGGCCGCTCGCCCGCATGGCCGCCCTCCGGCGGTGGACGGCGATCGCGACCGTGATCGGAATGATCATGAGGGTCCGGGTGAGCTTCACGACCACGCCGTACTGCCCGGCGGCGGCGCTGAAGCTGAATGCCGCGGCGACCACCGACGAGGTGTCGTTGATCGCGGTGCCCGCCCACAGCCCGAACGCCCGATCGCTGAGCCCGAGGGCGTGGCCGATGAAGGGGAAGGTGAGCACCGCGACCACGTTGAAGGTGAAGATCGTGCCGATCGCATAGGCCACCTCGTGGGCTTTGGCGCGGATGACGGACTGGGTGGCCGCAATCGCCGACGCACCGCAGATGGCGGTTCCGACCGCGATCAGCGTGCGCGTGTCCGGAGCGAGTCCGAGCGCCCGGCCGATCAGCAATCCGCCCGCCAGGGCGACGGCCAGCGTGCCGAGCATCACGGGCAGCGACTGCCACCCGGTGCGCACGATCTGGCTGAGCGACAGCCCCGATCCCAAGACGACCACCGAGGCCTGCAGAACGTACTTGCCTGCCCACGCGGCACCGCTGTCGGCGGGTGCGCCCGGGCGCATGAGTGCGGCGAGCGCGGCCCCGATGGCGATGCCGAAGACGGGCGCGCCCACGACAGGGGCGAGGCGGCCGAGCGCGGTCGCCGCGACGGCGATGGCCACGGCCACGGCGAGGCCGGGGATTCTGGCGGTGATGCGGCTGACAGGCATACCTCGAGGCTCTCGCCCGCGCGGCAGGGCGAGTAGCGTCACGTGATTGTGGATATACAAGCGACCGTTGTAGCTCAAGCCGCCGGCTCGACGGCCGACCTGCTCTCGATGCGACTTCTCGCGGCCCTTGCGGAGGCCGGCTCGATCTCGGCGGCGAGCAGGCGGCTGGGGGTCTCGCAGCAGGCGGCATCCATGCGGATGCGTCAGCTCGAAAAGCGGCTCGGCATCCCGCTGCTGCATCGCACGGCGCGCGGCGCGACGCTCACCGGCGAGGGCGCCGTGGCCGC
>NZ_JBLRDT010000369.1:0-1387 GCF_057512245.1 Gryllotalpicola sp. CP2-P1 | reverse complement strand
TGCTGCACCACCTGGGCGACGCAGAGCGGGCCGAGCTGCTCGCCGACAGCGCGACGCTCGGCACGCGGTTGATCGTGCACGACGACATCGAGCGCAGCAGGCTGGCGTATGCCGCCTGGGCGGTCGGCGCGCTGCCGTTCGCGGTCGACTCGTTCGCGCTCGTCGACGGGCTGCGCTCTATCCGGCGCAGCTACACGGCGCGCGAGCTCGCCGCCATCGAGCCCGGATGGCGCGTGGAGCGGATGTTCCCCTGGCGCCTGCTGCTCGTGAGGGACGAATGGTCGGGGGCGCGGTGATCGCCGGGGTCGCGCTGCTCGTGGCATCCCTCAGCTACGCCTCGAATCTGGCGCTGGGAACGCTCGTCGCGACTCGGCGCGTGGATTCGAGCGGATCCACTGGCTGCACCACGCGCTCTACATCTGCACCTTCGTGCTGGCGGCAGCGGCGGTGGCCGCCGGGCTGTGGCGGCAGCCGCTCGCCGGCTGGCTGCTGCTGCCGGCGCTCGTGCCGTTCGCGCTCATCCCGTTCGTCGGCACGCGCGGAGTGCGGCATCCGATCACCGGGCTCGCGCCCGCCCCGTTCTATCTCGCCGCGGCGTTCGCGCTGCTCAGTTGAAGGAGAGCCGATGGAGTTCCTCGAGGTCGTGCGCCGCCGCAAGACGACGAACGGGCCGTTCCTGCCCGACCCGGTGTCGCAGGAGCACCAGCGGCTGCTGATCGAGGCCGCCTCGCGCGCCCCCAGCCAGCTGAACAGCCAGCCGTGGCGGTTCGTTCTGATCGAGGACCGGGCGACGATCGAGCAGATCGCCGAGATCAGCGGTGCGAGCATGACGACCGCGATGTCGAACGGCACGTTCTTCGAGCGCTACAAGCCGTACTTCCGCTTCTCGCAGGCCGAGATGGACGAGAAGCGCAGCGGCATGCTGTTCGACAAGCTGCCGGCGCCGCTCAGGCCGTTCACCTCGCAGGCGTTCACTCCCCGCGGTCAGAAGCTGATGAACCTGCTGCGCGTGCCGCAGACGCTCGGCGAAGAGAACCGCAAGCTGGTCGCCGGGTCGCCTCTTCTGATCGGCGTCATGCTCGACCGCAGCGAGAACCGGCCGGGCGAGCTGTCGTCGTTCTACTCGATCTTCAGCATGGGCGCCGCGATGGAGAACCTGTGGCTCACGACGGTCGAGCTCGGCATGGGCATCCAGTTCGTGTCGTTCCCGATGGAGGTGCCCGGGCAGTGGGAGCGCATCGTGTCGCTGCTGCGGGTGCCGGACTCGCTCGAGCTGATGGCCGTCTACCGACTCGGGTACGTTCCGGACGAGCAGCGTCGGCCCGCGATCGACTGGACCTCGCACGAGCGGAAGCTGCCGTCGCAGTTCGTCTTCCGCGAGTCGTGC
>NZ_JBLRDT010000037.1:0-17522 GCF_057512245.1 Gryllotalpicola sp. CP2-P1 | reverse complement strand
GACATCGCGGGTGCCGGGCTGCCCCACGTGCTGAGCTACGAGCAGGCCATCCGGCAGGGCGTTCCGGCCGGTACCGTCGCCATCATCGGCGGTGGCGGCATCGGCGTCGACCTCGCCGCGTTCCTCGTCGAGTCGCACGACGAGAAGACCCGCGCCCTTGCCTTCGAAGAGCGCTTCGGTCTTGACGGCGCCGCCGAGTTCGCGCGCTCGCGCCCCACCAGGGCGCTGCACAGGCCGCGCCCCGGTGACCAGGTGACGGTGCTGCGCCGCAGCGGCAAGTTCGGCCAGGGCGTCGGCATCACGAGCCGCTGGGTCAACGTCGGCGCCCTGCAGCACGCCGGCGTCCGAATGCTCTCGGGAATCGACTACCGTCGCATCACGCCGGAGGGCGTCGAGGTCGTGCACGCCGACGGCACGATCGAGCTGATCCCCGGCGATACGGTCGTCGTCTGCGCGGGGCAGGAGCCGCGCGAGGATCTCTCCGCCGAGCTCGTTTCCGCAGGCATCCCTCATGAGATCGTGGGCGGCGCGCGCGACGCGCGGTCCGTCGATGCCGTGCGCGCGACGAGCGAAGGGCTCGCGGCGGCGCGCGCGCTGGCCGATTAGTCCCCCTGCCCGATCGTCTGGCAGAATGGAATGTCGGTTTTATGCGTTCCGACCCTCTATCCGAACGCGTGAGACCTCCATCAGACCTCCTGCGCGGGTGTGCACCCCACAGCCTGCGCAGTCAGTTCGCTTACAACCTTTGAAATCAACAGGAGAACTGTGGCTGTCAAGATCCGCCTCAAGCGCCTCGGCAAGATCCGTGCCCCGTACTACCGTGTCGTCGTCGCCGACTCGCGCACCAAGCGCGACGGTCGCGTGATCGAAGAGATCGGCAAGTACCACCCCACCGAGAACCCGTCGGTCATCGACATCGACTCCGAGCGCGCGCAGTACTGGCTCGGCGTCGGCGCACAGCCGACCGAGCAGGTCGCGGCGCTGCTCAAGCTCACCGGCGACTGGGCGAAGTTCAAGGGCGAGAAGGACACCGAGTCGAAGGTTCAGGTCGCTGAGCCGAAGACCCCCTTCGTCGCCGACGAGAAGAAGAAGCCGGTCCTCAAGCCGAAGACCGAGACCCCGGCCAAGGCCGAGGCTCCTGCGGCCGAGGCTCCCGCCGAGACCGAGACCGCTGCCGACGAGGCTGCTGAGTAGGTTCCCCCACGATGCTCGCTTCCGCTGTCACCCACCTCGTCAAGGGGATCGTCGACCACCCCGACGACGTTGAGGTCGCGCAGACGAGCTCACCGCGTGGCGAGGTCCTCGAGGTTCGCGTGAACCCCGAGGACCTCGGCCGCGTGATCGGCCGCGGCGGTCACACCGTCAGCAGCCTGCGGACCGTCGTCAACGCCCTGGCGAAGGGTGAGCGCGTCCGCGTCGACATCGTCGACACCGACCGCTGATGGCGGCCGACTCCGTGCCGTCCGAACGGCCTGCATCCGGCACGCAGCTCCGCGTCGGGCGCCTGACCAAGGCCCACGGCCTCAAAGGCGCCATCAAGCTCGAGCTGTACACCGACGACCCCGAGCGCCGCTTCGTTCCCGGCGCCGTGTTCTCGCTCCAGGTTCCCGACACATCGAAGTGGCATGGGAAGAGCCTCGAGCTGCGCGAGCTGCGCTGGTACAACGGCCACCCCGTGGGCTTCTTCGTCGGCGTCGACGACCGCACTGAGGCCGAGACGCTCATCAAGGCGATCCTCTGGGTCGACGCCGTCGACGACGCTCCCGAAGAGGACGCCTGGTACGACCACCAGCTCGTCGGCCTGACCGCGCTGCGCGACGGGGCACCCGTCGGCACCGTGGCGCGCGTCGACCACCTGCCCGCGCAGGATCTGCTCGCGATCGAGACGGATGCCGGCGAGGTCCTGGTGCCGTTCGTGTCGGCCATCGTCCCCGCGGTCGACCTCGCCGCAGGCACGCTGACCGTCACCCCGCCCGCGGGCCTCTTCGAAGAGCTGCCCGACGACGACGCCGCGCCCGAGGCCTGATAGCTCGCTTTCACCGCCCGGAAACATCCGGGTGCAGTCGCCGGAAACACGGCTCTCATACGTTCGAGCCATGACGGTACCGGCGCTTCTCGCAGTCGTCGAGGGCGGGAGCGACGTCATCGACGACGGCGCCGTCGAGCAGCTGCTCAGCGCGGTGCGGCGCGCCGCCCCCGAGCTGCGTGTGGTGCCGGCGGTCGTCGACGTGCATCAGGTCGAGCTCGAGCCGCTGCTCACCGCCGAGTTCGGCGACGGCGAGCCTGTCGTCGCGGTGCCGGTCATGCTGTCGCCGCCCGCGCATCTGCACCGGGATCTCGAGCGGTGCCTCGCCGCGGGTTCCCCGCGCCGCGCCACGCTCACGGCCGCCCTCGGTGCCGACGACTCCATCGTCGCGCTGCTCGCCGAGCGACTGCGCAGCGCCGGTCTCGGGGCAGACGATGTCATCGTGATGGCCGCCGCGGGCTCGAGCGATCATCAGGTCGTGCGCGACAGCGTCGACGTCGGGCGCAGACTCGCGCATGCGCTCGAGCGCTACGTCACGGTCGGATTCCTGTCGGCGGCCGTCCCGCGGCTGGCCGCCGCGGTCGAGACCATGCGCGGGCTCCACCCGGGAAGTCGCGTGGCCGTCTCGAGCTACCTGCTCACCCCGGGGCGGTTCGCGGAGTCCGTCGTGGACGTGGGCGGAGACGTCGTCGCCGGCCCTCTGCTGATGCGGGGCCGCCGGCCGCCCCAGGCGCTCGTCGACCTCGTGCTGAACCGCTACCGGCAGGGGGCGTCCGAGCTGGCGCCCCTGCGCCGGGTGTAGCGGTGCGGCATCCGTCATAATTCTCTGATGCGCATCGACATCGTCACGATCTTCCCGACGTTCTTCGATGCCCTCGACATCTCGCTCCTCGGCAAGGCGAAGACGAGCGGCCTGCTCGAGCTCGCGGTGCACGACCTGCGCGATTTCACGCATGACAGGCATCGCACCGTCGACGACACGCCCTACGGCGGGGGAGCGGGCATGGTCATGAAGCCCGAGCCCTGGGGTGAGGCGCTCGACGAGGTGCTCGACGGCGCGGAGGACCCGCTCGTCATCTTCCCGTCGCCCGCGGGCGAGGTCTTCACGCAGGCGACGGCGCGGGCGCTCGCGACCGAGCAGCACCTGGTCTTCGGGTGCGGGCGGTACGAGGGCATCGACCAGCGGGTCTTCGACGAGGCATCCGAGCACGCGCGCGTCAGGCTCGTGAGCATGGGGGACTACGTGCTCAACGGCGGAGAGGTGGCGGTGATGGCGATGATCGAGGCGATCGGCCGTCTCATCCCGGGCGTCGTCGGCAACCCCGAGTCGCTCGTCGAGGAGAGTCACGAGAACGGGCTGCTCGAGTACCCGAGCTACACGAAGCCCGCCGTCTGGCGGGGGCGCGAGGTGCCGCCCGTCCTGCTGTCGGGCAACCACGGGGCGATCGCCGAGTGGCGGCGCGAGCAGCAGCTCGAGCGCACGCGGCGGGTGCGCCCCGATCTGCTCGCCGACTGATTTGGCTGCTCTGCCGGGCTCTGGCAGAATGGATGTTTGTGCCGCGCGCGGCCCTGCCACAGGGGAGCGCAATCGGGCGGCACCGCCTACATCTTCATCATGCTGCGTTTGTCAGCACAGACCAGCGGCCGACCTGTGGCGGTCGCAGAGAGCGAACAGCCATGCACATCCTCGACCGGGTGGATGCCGCCAGCCTCAAGTCCGATGTCCCCGAGTTCCGCCCCGGCGACACCGTCAAGGTGCACGTCAACATCGTCGAAGGCAACCGCTCCCGCGTCCAGGTCTTCCAGGGCGTCGTCATCGGCCGCTCGGGCCACGGCGTGCGTGAGACCTTCACCGTCCGCAAGGTGAGCTTCCAGGTGGGCGTCGAGCGCACCTTCCCGGTGCACTCGCCGATCATCGACAAGATCGAGGTCGTCACCCGCGGTGACGTCCGTCGCGCGAAGCTCTACTACCTGCGCGAGCTGCGTGGCAAGAAGGCCAAGATCAAGGAGAAGCGCGAGGCGTAAGCCGCGCCGCCTTCTGACTCGGAACGCGTAACGCATTCAAAAAGACAGAGCCCCCGACCCCCTTAGACTGGGCCGGGGGCTCTGCTCGTTGAGGCCCCGAGACAAGGGCGAGATGGCAGAGAGCATGACGGATCCGGCGGCGACCCGAGGGGCGCAGCGCACCGCCACCCGAAGCAGGGGCCGAGCCGTGTGGCTGTTCATCCGCGACATCGTCGTCATCTTCATCGTCGCGCTGCTGGTCTCGTTCCTCATCAAGACGTTCCTGATCCGGTCCTTCTACATCCCCTCGGCGTCCATGGAGGACACGCTGATGGGCGGCCCGGGCGCACCCGACAACGACCGCATCATCGTCAACGAGCTCGAGCCGAAGCTGCTGCCCGTGCACCGCGGCGACATCGTGGTCTTCACCGACCCGGGCGGCTGGCTGACCGCGAGCGAGAACGTCCCGGCGGCTGAGCCGAGCAACCCGGTCGCGCGCGGCCTCAGCGACTTCTTCACCTTCATCGGACTCGGCACCAACGACAGCGACAACCATCTCGTCAAGCGCGTCATCGGGCTGCCGGGCGACCACGTGGTGTGCTGCAACGCGCTCAACCAGATCACGGTCAACGGAGTGCCCCTGAAGGAGCCGTACACGACGGTGCAGCCGGGGGAGCAGGCCGCGAGCAAGACCTTCGACGTCACCGTGCCGCCCGGCAAGCTGTGGGTGCTCGGCGACAACCGTGCCGACTCGGCCGACTCGAGCCAGCATCAGAATCTGCCGAGCAAGGGCTTCGTTCCGGAATCCGATGTCGTCGGCCGCGCCTTCGTGATCAGCTGGCCGATCTCCCGCTGGAGCTGGCTCTCCAACTACCCCGACGTCTTCCGCGGCGTCGCGAAGAACGGCTCGTGACCCCCGTCTCCTCTGCCGCGCCGACGCTCGAGGCCGAGCGCGAGCTGTTCGCTTCCGGGGCGCGCTACGTCATCGGCGTCGACGAGGTCGGCCGCGGCGCGCTTGCCGGCCCTGTCGCCGTGGGCATGGTCGTGATCGGCGCGCAGATGCCGGCTCACCCCGAGCGGCTGCGCGACTCGAAGCTGCTGTCCGAGGCGGTCCGCGAGGAGCTCGCGCCGCTGTGTGCCGGGTGGGGGCTCTTCTCGGCCGTGGGCGAGGCGAGTCCCGCCGAGATCGACGAGCACGGCATCATCGCCGCACTCGGGCTCGCCGGGTGGCGCGCGCTCGGGGCGCTGCGGGCGGCCGGGGCGCCGCTCGACGAGGCATCCGTTCTGCTCGACGGCAATCACGACTACCTGAATCCCGTGCTCGAGACGCGCATGGCCGTGACGACCCGCATCAAGGGCGACATGACCTGCGCGTCGGTCGCCGCGGCATCCGTCATCGCCAAGGTGCACCGGGACCGGTTCATGGTCGGGCTGCACGACGCCTTCCCGGCTTACGGGTGGGCCTCGAACAAGGGCTATGCGGCCCCCGCGCACCTGGCAGCCATCGCCGAGCTGGGGCCGTGCGACCACCACCGCCGGACCTGGATCCACTGAGGCCCCGCGTGTGCGCGCGGCCCTAGACTGAGTCCAAATGGACGAGGACGAATTCGACGACTACGACCGTGAGGTCGAGCTGGCTCTGTACCGCGAGTACCGCGATGTCGTCAGCCAGTTCAAGTACGTGATCGAGACCGAGCGCCGGTTCTATCTGGCCAACGAGGTCGAGTTCGTGCGGCGTGACACCGAGCACGACTTCTACTTCGAGCTGACCATGCACGACGTCTGGGTGTGGGACGTCTATCGTGCCGACCGGTTCGTCAAGTCCGTACGGGTGCTGACCTTCAAGGACGTCAACATCGAAGAGCTGTCGTCCAAGGAATTCGAGCTTCCGAAGGAGCTCGCGCTCGACGAGTAGCGCGCGTCATTCCGCTCACAGGGGCCGGTTGCCTGCACTTGTCCACGATTCGGGCCTCCTGGCCCGCGGGGCGGTGGATGCCTCGGCCACGCTGTCGGCATGGCAGAGAAAGACGTGCTCGGCAGATCCGGCGAACAGCTCGCCGCGAGCTTCCTCGAAGCCGGCGGCTACCGCATCGTCGGGCGGAACTGGCGGGGGAGCCGGGGCGAGCTCGACATCATCGCCGAGCATGAGGGCACGACCGTGTTCGTCGAGGTCAAGACGCGGTCGAGACTCGGGTTCGGGCATCCGTTCGAGGCGGTCACGCCGGCCAAGCTGAGAGCGCTGCGGCGGCTCGCGGGCGAGTGGTGCGCCCAGTCCGAGAGCGTGCGCGGGCGCATCCGCCTCGACGTGATCGCCGTGATCGGCGGCCTCGACGGGCCGGCCCGCATCGAGCACCTGCGCGGTGTGGGCTGATGGGCGTCGCACGCACGCTCGCGGTCGCGCTGCAGGGGCTGCGTGGCGCACTGGTCGACGTCGAGGCATCGATCACGTCCGGTCTGCCGAAGTTCACCCTGATCGGTCTGCCCGACGCATCGCTGTCCGAGGCGGCGCACCGGGTGCTCGCCGCCGCCTCCAATTCGGGCGCGTCGCTGGCGCAGAGCCGCGTGATCGCGAACCTCTCGCCCGCGACCCTGCCGAAGCACGGCTCGGCGTTCGACCTCGCCATCGCTCTCGCCGCCATGGCCGCAGCCGGAAGCATCTCCTCGGCGTCCATCGCGGGCACCGTCCACCTCGGCGAGCTGGGGCTCGACGGCAGGGTGCGGCCCGTGCTCGGGGTGCTGCCCGCGGTGCACGCCGCGGTCCGCGCCGGCGCGCGCCGGGTCATGGTTCCGCTCGGGAACCTCGCGGAGGCGCAGCTGGTGCCTGACGTCGAGGTGATTCCCGTCGCGTCCCTGCGCGACGCGGCGATCCGTCACGGCGGCGACTTCACGCCGATCCCCGTCGAGCCGGTGCTGGCCGCGCCGGTCTCGCCGCGCGCCATCGACGACCTCGACCTGTCAGAGGTGATCGGGAACGATGACGCCGTGCGCGCTCTCGTCGTCGCGGCGGCGGGCGGCCACCATGCGTATTTCCTCGGGCCGCCTGGGGCCGGCAAGACCATGCTGGCCGAGCGGATGCCGGGGCTGCTGCCCGACCTCGACGAGCGGGCCGCGCTCGAAGCCACGTCGATCCGCTCGCTCACGGAACTCGGCTCGGTGAGCGAGCTCGTCACCCGCCCTCCGTTCGAGGCTCCCCATCACACGGCCTCGGCCGCGGCGCTCGTCGGCGGCGGCAGCACCCGCATCCGGCCGGGCGCCGCGGTGCGCGCGTCGCACGGCGTCCTCTTTCTCGACGAGGCGCCCGAGTTCCAGCCCGCGGCGCTCGATGCGCTGCGGCAGCCGCTCGAGTCCGGTGTCATCACCATCAGTCGCGCCCACCATCAGGCCGAGTTCCCCGCGCGGTTCCAGCTGGTGCTCGCCGCGAATCCGTGCCCGTGCGGGCTCTACGGGGTGTCGGCCGACAAGGAGTGCACCTGCGGGCCCGGCCGCCGGCGGGCCTACCTCAATCGCCTGTCCGGGCCGCTGATGGACCGCATCGATCTGCAGCTCACGGTGAACCGGCTCGCGCCCGCGCAGCTGCTGGCCGCAGGCGACAGGCCGCGACGGACCAGCGCAGAGGCGCGGCACCAGGTCGAGCTCGCCCGCGCCGCCGCCCGCGAGCGCTTCGCGGGCGCCGGGTGGGAGATCAACGGGCGGATTCCGAGCAAGTGGCTCACCGAAGGGCCGGGCCGGCTGCCGAAACGCATCACCTCGTCTCTCGACCGCCACTACCAGCGGCACGCCATGACGATGCGCGGGTACGTGCGCGTCTTGCGCGTCGCCTGGACGCTTGCGGACCTCGATGGCGCCGTCTCGCCGGGGGCCGAGCATGTCGGGGCGGCGATCGCGCTCCGGGAGGGGGACAGCGCATGACACCATCGATCGGTATCGGGGCCGGCGAGCGTGCAGAGCTCTGGGACAGGTTGCGGCCGGGCAGGGCGAGCGACGACGCCGAGCTGACCGCCCGTGTGATCTGGAGCGCCCTCGCCGAACCCGGGGACGGCGTCGCCGGTCGGCTCATCGACGACCTCGGGGCCGCCGACGCGATCGAGCTCGTCTATCGTGACGAGCCTTTCGCCTCGCCGAGCGCTCTGCGCCACGAGGCGACGGCGGTGGCGACCGCCGTTCATGCCGCCTACTCGGTGCGCGGGCTCGAGCCGCCTGCGGGGGTCCGGGCCGGGTTCCTGCGCTGGCAGCCCCGCATGTCGCCGATGTTCATCCGCTCGGTGTTCGCGATGGCCGCCGCATCGGGCACGGAGCTTCTCGTGCCCGATGATCCGCAGTGGTCGGCCGGCTTCGCGGGCCTGGGCGATCACGCACCGCTGCTGCTGTGGGGGCTCGGCAATGTCGAGCTGCTGGCGAGCTACGGCACGTCCGCGGCGATGGTGGGCACGCGGGCCGCGACCGGCTACGGAACCCACGTCGCCACCGAGCTGTCGGCGGGGCTCGCCGAGCGCGGGTGGACGGTGGTCTCAGGCGGCGCGTACGGCATCGACGCCGCATCGCATCGTGCGGCGCTCGCGACTCACGGGAACACCGTGGCGGTGATGGCGGGCGGGCTGAACAGCTTCTACCCGATCGGCAACAGCGAGCTGATCGCCCGCGTCGCCCGCGAGGGCCTGGTCGTCGCCGAGGTGCCGTTCGGCACACCGCCGACGCCGTTCCGCTTCCTCGCCCGCAACCGCATGATCGCGGCGATGGCAAGCGCCGTGGTCGTCCTCGAGGCGGGCGCGCGTTCAGGGTCGATCAACACCGCCAATCACGCCTCAGACATCGGGCGGCCCATCGGCGCCGTCCCCGGCCCGATCACC
The DNA here is from genome assembly GCF_057512245.1 of Gryllotalpicola sp. CP2-P1. NCBI lineage: Bacteria > Bacillati > Actinomycetota > Actinomycetes > Micrococcales > Microbacteriaceae > Gryllotalpicola > Gryllotalpicola sp. CP2-P1. Next base: position 8,645 of record NZ_JBLRDT010000037.1, on the reverse strand, counting down.
AGCCCGTCCTCGGCGGGCTGTCATCGGCTTCTGAAGGAGGGCAGAGCGGAGGTGGTCGAAGGCGTTGACGACATCATTCGGATCGCACACGGCGAGATCGACGAGCCAGAACCGCTCGCCGATCCGGAGGATCCCCGCTACGGCAGAGCACTCTCGGCGCTCAGCACCCGCAGCGCCCGCCCGGTGGCCGAGGTCGCCAAGCGCAGCGGCTTGGGCGAGGGCGAGACGGCGGGGCTGCTCGGTGTGCTGCTGCTCGACGGACGGGTGCGCAAGACCGACGCGGGGTGGGTGTCGCTCCCGCGCCGGGCATGAGGGCGCTGCATGCTGATGGAGTGAAGCTCTCCGATGCGATCGTGCGCTTTCTCGAGCACGCGCGCTACGAGCGCGGACTGTCCGAGGCGACGATCTCGTCGTACCGCGCCGATCTCGGCAGGCTGCAGAGCTTTGCGGCCGAGGCGGGCGTCACCTCGCTCGGCGACCTCGATCTCGAGGTGCTGCGGGCGTGGCAGTGGCAGGGCTCCGAAGCAGGTCTCGCCGCGTCGACACTCGCCCGGCGCAGTGCGGCGGCGCGCAGCTTCACGGCCTGGGCCGCGCGCACCGGCCTGCGCGAGACCGACCCGGGCGTGCGGCTGACTTCGCCGAAGCGGGGGCGGCCTCTGCCGCGAGTGGTGCCGCAGCAGCAGATGTCCGAGCTTCTCGAGAGAGCTGCGCAGCGTGCCGAGACCGGGGATCCGACGGCGGTGCGCGACCGTGCCCTGCTCGAGCTGCTGTATGCGAGCGGCGTCCGCGTCTCCGAGCTCGTCGGCCTCGACGTGGCCGATCTCGACTTCGATCGCCTCACCATGGTCGTCACCGGCAAGGGGGCGAAGCAGCGCACGGTGCCGTTCGGGGTGCCTGCGCTCGGCGCCGTGGTCGACTACGTGCGCACCGCTCGTCCGACTCTCGCGGCGCGTGCCGACGGTGACGCGGGTGACGCGCTCTTCCTCAGCGGCACGGGGCGGCGCCTCAGCACACGGGCCGTCTACGAGGTCGTCTCACGCGCGCTCTCCGCGTTCCCGGGCGGCGGCCCGCACGGGCCGCACACGCTGCGGCACACGGCGGCCACGCACCTGCTCGACGGCGGTGCCGATCTGCGTGCCGTGCAGGAGCTGCTCGGGCACGCGAGCCTGGGCACGACGCAGATCTACACGCATGTCTCGGTCGAGCGGCTGAAGCAGAGCTACGCGCAGGCGCACCCTCGCGCCTGACGCGGGCGCGGCAGTGTCGTCACTGCAGCGGCAGCAGGACCGCGGGCGGGATGCCGGCGAAGTACAGCATCGGCGAGACGTATTCGCCGTCGACGCGCACCCCGACGTGCAGGCACACGCCGTCGCAGTGACCGCCGCGCGCGACGGTGCCGAGCGCGTGGCCGGCCGTGAGCCTCGTGCCAGTGTCGGCCGTGGCCGTCACGGGCTCGAAGCTGACGAGCACGTGCTCGTCGACGCGCAGGGTGACGACAGGCCGGTCGACGACGACGCCCGCGAACTGGACGACCGCGTCGGCCGGGGCGAGAACTTCATCGCCAGGCGCGGCCGCGAAATCGACCCCGCGATGCCCCGCCGCGTAGGGCCCGGGCGGGGCCAGGAAAGGGTGCAGCACCGCCGCTGGGGGAGAGGTGGGCCACCGCCAGTGAGGTGCGGCAGGCGCGGCATCCGTCGCGGACGCTGACGCGGGGACGAGCGTGAGCGCGAGGGCGACCAGGACGCACCACGTGATCTTCGCTGCCGACATGCCCGTCAGCATCCCAGGGCGGCCGAGCGGATTCCCCGGGCAAAGGGGCTTTCGGTGCGCAATCCGTTGCGCCCGGGGTCTGTGGAGGGAAAGAGTGGTCGCAGGAGAGAGGGGAGCACGCGATGTCAGTCGGACAAATCGAGCAGATCGACCCGAGGTTCCGCCGCCGGGTCACCGGCCTCGCAATCGCCGCCGCCGTGGGCGGCTTCCTATTCGGTTTCGACTCATCGGTCATCAACGGCGCCGTCGACGCGATCGGGAAGCAGATCGTGGCCCCCGCCGTGTCCGGCCCCGCCGAAGACTTCGTGAAGGGCTTCGTCGTCGCCGTGGCGCTGCTCGGCTCCGCCCTCGGCGCCTGGATCGCCGGCGGCCTCGCCGACCGCTGGGGTCGGCCGCGGGTGATGCTGCTCGGGGCCATCCTGTTCTTCGTCAGCGCCATCGGCGCAGGCCTCGCACAGACCGTCTGGGATCTCGGAGCCTGGCGCGTCATCGGCGGTCTCGGCATCGGCATCGCCTCGGTGATCGCCCCCGCCTATATCGGTGAGGTCGCGCCCAAGAGCGTGCGCGGCGGGCTCGCCTCGCTCCAGCAGCTCGCCATCACGATCGGCATCTTCGTCGCGCTGCTGTCGGACTTCGTGCTGAACAGCGCCGCGGGCAACGAGGCGACGGCCTCGCTCTGGCTGAACCTCGGGGCATGGCGGTGGATGTTCATCGTCGGCGTGATTCCTGCGATCGTGTACGGCTACCTCGCGCTGCGCATTCCCGAGTCACCGCGCTATCTCCTGCTCGTCGGCAAGCGCAAAGAGGCAGAGCAGGTCTTCTCGACGATCGTGCCCCACGACGAGGTGGAAGGCGCGATCGGCGACATCGAGAAGGCGATCGCCGAGGACAAGAGGAACGCGAAGGCCACGCTGCGCGGCCCGTCGTTCGGCCTGCATCCGATCGTCTGGGTGGGCATCATCCTGTCGGTCTTCCAGCAGTTCGTCGGCATCAACGTCGTCTTCTACTACTCGAACTCGCTGTGGACAGCCGTCGGGCTCGGCGACCACGCGTTCCTGCTCAGTGTCATCAGCGGCGCAGTGAACGTCGCCGTCACCTTCATCGCGATCGCCCTCGTCGATCGTCTCGGCCGCCGCCTGCTGCTGCTCATCGGCTCGGTCGGCATGGCGATCCCGCTCGGACTCGAGGCGGTCGCGTTCAGCTTCGCGACTCTGCACGACGGCCAGCTCTCGCTGCCGACCGGCTGGGCTGTCGTCTCTGTGATCTCGGCCAACGTGTTCATCATCGCGTTCGGGGCGACGTGGGGCCCGCTCGTGTGGGTGCTGCTCGGCGAGATCTTCCCGAGCCGCATCCGCGCCCGCGCGCTGGGCGTCGCTGCGGCTGCGCAGTGGATCGCGAACTTCATCATCTCCGAGACGTTCCCGCCGCTGTCGGCCTGGTCGCTGCCGTGGACCTACACGATCTACGCCGTCTTCGCCGCGCTCTCGTTCATCTTCGTGCTGCTCCGGGTCCCCGAGACGAAGGGCGTCGCGCTCGAGCACACCGAGGAGCTCTTCCTGGCGCACCATCCCGAACTGCGCGGCACGAACTGATAGACTTTGTGAGCACCCCGCTCGTCGGGGTGACTACGCGTGCCCAGGTGCCGACACCACGTCGGCGGCACAGTTCCCTCAGGTCCCGCACCGGCTCATCCGGGTGCGGGCGGGAGCGTGTCGGGCACTAGGACTATCAACCTCAACCACAAAGGAACAATCATGGCCGTCGTCACCATGCGCCAGCTGCTCGACAGCGGTGTCCACTTCGGGCACCAGACCCGCCGCTGGAACCCGAAGATGAAGCGCTTCATCCTCACCGAGCGCTCGGGCTCCTACATCATCGACCTTCAGCAGTCGCTCACGTACATCGACAAGGCGTACGACTTCGTGAAGGAGACCGTCTCCCACGGCGGCACCATTCTCTTCGTCGGCACGAAGAAGCAGGCCCAGCAGGCGATCGCCGAGCAGGCGACCCGCGTCGGCCAGCCCTACGTGAACCAGCGCTGGCTCGGCGGCCTGCTCACCAACTTCAGCACCGTCTCGAAGCGCCTCGCTCGCATGAAGGAGCTCGAGGAGCTCGACTTCGAGGGCAACACCAGCGGCTTCACCAAGAAGGAGCTGCTGATCAAGAAGCGCGAGCTCGACAAGCTGCACAAGTCGCTCGGCGGCATCCGCAACCTGACGAAGACACCGAGCGCGATCTGGGTCGTCGACACCAAGAAGGAGCACCTCGCCATCGACGAGGCCAAGAAGCTCGGCATCCCGGTGGTCGGCATCCTGGACACGAACTGCGACCCCGACGAGGTCAACTACCCGATCCCGGGCAACGACGACGCGATCCGCTCGGTGGCTCTGCTCACCCGCATCGTCGCCGACGCCGCTGCCGAGGGTCTCATGTCCAAGCACGGTCAGACCGAGGGCGAAGAGGCCGAGCCGCTCGCCGAGTGGGAGCAGGAGCTCCTGAACGCGGGCGAGACCGCCGACGAGGCCACCCCGGCGCAGTCGAGCGCCGAGACCGCGAAGATCGCGGACGCCGAGCCGGCAGCCAGCGCCGAGTAAGACTCGCACCCCGTCACCGCTCACAACACTCATACCAGGGAGTTCCAGCAGAATGGCAACCATCAGCATCGCCGACATCAAGGCGCTGCGTGAGCAGCTCGGCACCGGCATGGTCGACACCAAGAAGGCCCTCGAGGAGGCCGATGGCGACCTCGAGAAGGCGACCGAGATCCTGCGCCTGAAGGGCGCGAAGGGCAACGCCAAGCGCGCCGACCGCTCGACGAGCGAGGGTCTCGTGGCCGCTCGCGAGAAGGGCAACGAGGCGTGGCTCATCGAGCTCGCGTGCGAGACCGACTTCGTGGCCAAGAACGACAAGTTCATCGCGCTCGCCGACGGCGTGCTCGAGGCCGTCGTGCTCGCCGGCGCGAAGACGCTCGAGGAGGCGCTCGCCGCCCCCGCCGCGACCAAGACCGTCGCCGACGTCATCGAGGACCAGGCCGCCGTCATCGGCGAGAAGATCGTGCTGCGCCGTGTGGCCTACCTCACCGGCGACGCGTTCGCGATCTACCTGCACAAGACCTCGAAGGACCTGCCCCCGCAGGTCGGCGTGGTCGTGGCCTACACGGGCTCTGACGAGGAGACCGCGCGCAGCATCGCCCAGCACATCTCCTTCGCGAACCCCGACTACCTGACGCGCGACGACGTGCCGGCCGAGAAGGTCGAGAACGAGCGCCGCATCGTCGAGGAGATCTCGCGCCAGGAGGGCAAGCCCGAGGCGATCCTCCCGAAGATCGTCGAGGGCCGTCTCGGCGCCTACTACAAGCAGGTCGCCCTGCTCGAGCAGGACTACGCGAAGGACAACTCGCTCACCGTCGGCAAGGTCGCGCAGAACGCCGGCCTGACCGTCACCGGTTTCGCCCGCTTCAAGGTCGGCGCGTAAGCCACTCCATGGGGGTCCGGATGCTTCAGGCATCCGGGCCCCTTTTTCGCGCCCGTCCACATCGCGACCGGCGCACCCGATAGCCTCGACGACAGAGCAGAACGACACGGAAGGACGACCCCACGACATGGCCGACGACAAGAAGCGCAGAGTCCTTCTGAAGCTCTCCGGTGAGGCGTTCGGCGCCGGCTCCCTCGGGGTGAACCCCGATGTGATCGCCGCGCTCGCGCGCGAGATCGCCGAGGCCGCGCGCTCCGTCGAGATCGCGGTGGTGGTCGGCGGCGGGAACTTCTTCCGCGGCGCCGAGCTCAGCCAGCGCGGCATGGATCGCGGGCGTGCCGACTACATGGGCATGCTCGGCACCGTCATGAACGCGCTGGCGCTCCAGGACTTCCTCGAGCAGGCGGGCGCCGAGACGCGCGTGCAGTCGGCGATCGCGATGACGCAGGTCGCCGAGCCGTACATCCCGCGGCGCGCAGAGCGCCACCTCGAGAAGGGCCGCATCGTCATCTTCGGCGCCGGCGCCGGCCTGCCGTACTTCTCGACCGACACCGTCGCGGCGCAGCGGGCCCTCGAGATCGGCGCCGACGCCGTGCTCGTGGCCAAGAACGGCGTCGACGGCGTCTACACCGCCGACCCCAAGCACGACCCGACCGCCACCAAGATCGACCATCTGACGTACCAGGACGCGCTGCGGCGCGGCCTGAAGGTCGTCGACTCGACGGCGTTCAGCCTGTGCATGGACAACCGGATGCCGATGCAGGTGTTCGGCATGCAGCCCGACGGCAATGTCAAGGCCGCGCTGCTGGGTGAGCCCATCGGCACGCTGGTGACGCACTGAGCGCCTGCCGTCAGCCCGCCGGTCGCGTCGATAGAATCGACGGGACAGTTCTACGAAGGAGCTACCGTGATCGCTGATGTCCTGTCCGACGCGACAGAACGCATGGGCAAGTCCGTCGAGGCCGCGAAGGAGGACTTCTCGGAAGTGCGCACCGGGCGCGCGAACCCGCAGCTGTTCTCGCGCGTGCTGGTCGACTACTACGGCAGCCCGACGCCGCTGCAGCAGCTGGCCTCGCTGCAGGTGCCCGAAGCGCGCGTCATCCTGATCCAGCCCTTCGACAAGACGGCCCTCAAAGAGATCGAGAAGGCGATCGTCGCCCGCCCCGACCTCGGGGTCACGCCGAACAACGACGGCAACATCATCCGCATCACCATGCCCGAGCTCACGGAAGAGCGGCGCAAGGACTACGTGAAGGTCGTGCGCGCCAAGGCGGAGGAGGCGCGGGTGTCCATCCGCAACATCCGCCGTCGGGCCAAGGACGAGCTCGACGGCCTCAAGGAGGTCGGCGAGGACGAGATCGCCCGAGCCGAGAAGGAGCTCGACTCGCTGACGAAGAAGCACGTCGACCAGATCGACGAGGCTCTCACCCGCAAGGAAGCCGAACTCCTCGAGGTCTGATCCCATGGCGCAGCGGCCCCAGGGCCCCGACTTCAAGGCGCAAGCCCAGGCCGCCCGCGCCGATCTCGAGCGACAGCTCCAGGAGTCGCGCGCGCAGTTCGACAACGCCCGCGCGCAGTTCGACGAGGTGAACAAGCGCATCCGCGCCCGCACCGGCCGAGACCTGGTGCTCGCGATCGCGATCGGCCTCGGGGCAGGCGTGCTCGTGCTGGCGAGCCTGCTGTTCGTCACCGAGCTGTTCATGGTGTTCGCCGCGGCCGCGGTCGCCATCGCGGTCGTCGAGCTCGGCACCGCGCTGCGGGCGAGCGGGCGCGACATCCCGCGCACCGCGAGCGTCATCGCGGCACTGGCGGTCGTTCCTGCCTCCTACTACCTCGACGCGGAGTGGCGCTGGGTCGTCACCATGGCGGGGATCGCCTTCGTCGTGCTGTGGCGGGTCGTCGAGTACGCCTGGCCGAGCCGGCGTGGCGGCCGAGAGACGCTCCTGCGCGACATCACGGCGTCCATACTCGTTCAGGCATATGTCGCGCTGCTGGCGAGCTTCGCCGTGCTGCTCGTCTCGCCGCAGGCCTCGCCCGGTGGTCGCTGGTGGCTCCTCGCCGCCATCGTCGTCGTCGTGGCGACCGACACCGGCGCCTACGCCGCGGGTCTGAACCTCGGGCGGCACAAGATGGTTCCGACGATCAGCCCCAGCAAGACGTGGGAGGGCTTCGCGGGCGCCGGGGCGGCGGCGATCATCGCCGGCATCCTGCTGTCGCTGTTCATGCTGCACGTGCCGTGGTGGTTCGGCTTCGTCTTCGGCCCGGTGCTGCTGCTGACCGCGACCGTCGGCGACCTGGCCGAGTCGCTGATCAAGCGTGACATCGGCATCAAGGACATGAGCGCCTGGCTGCCGGGCCACGGCGGCATCCTCGACCGCCTGGACTCGATCCTCCCGTCCATGGCGGCGACCTATGCTCTGTACCTGATCTTCTATCCGCTGTTCTCGTGAGCTGACGCTCTCACCCGACCCGAACCGAGGAGCTCCATGTCGAGTTTTCCCACCGTCGGCCGCGGCAAGCGCGGCTACGACCCCGAGCAGGTCGACGGCTTCCTGTCGAAGGCCCGCTCGGTGTTCGACGGCCGTGCCCGCGGCCTCACTGCGGTCGACATCCGGCGCACCGCGTTCGATCTGAGGAAGGGCGGCTACGAGCCGGGTGCGGTGGATGCCGCGCTCGAGCGCCTCGAGGACGTCTTCGCCGAGCGCGAGCGGCAGCAGGCTCGGAGTGAACTCGGAGAAAAGGAGTGGTTCGGCCGGGCGCGCGAGCTGGCCCAGGTGATCGTGAACCGTCTCGACCGCCCCGACAAGCAGCGCTTCACGCGCACGAGCCCTTTCACGCTGGGCTACAGCACGGTCGAGGTCGACCGCTTTTCCGCCCGCCTGATCAGGTATTTCTCTGAGGGGCTCGCGGTGAGCGTCGACGAGGTGCGCACCGTCACCTTCCGCCCGCAGCGCGGCGGCTACGCCGAGGCGCAGGTCGATCTGCTGCTCGACTCGGTCACCGACGTGATGCTGGCCGTCCGGTGACTCTCGGGCGTTTGGGTTTGGCATCCGCCCACCCCGCCGTTATGGTTCTGTGATCGTGGGCAGGCGAGTAGCAACCAAGGCGGCCGTCGTGGCCCGGCGCTCCAATGCGCCGAAGCAGGTCGACGCCCCCGCCCGCCCCGTCATCACTATGCACAATTCACTCAAGAAGAAGTCCAGGCCCATCGTGGTCCTGCTGGCCTTCGCGGCCGCTGCAGGGTTCTTCATGATCAACCTGGTCAACCCGAACAGCTTCGCGACCGCAGACGCCTCCCTGCAGTTCGCGCACGTGACCGACCGCTACGCGGGCCAGCACCCGCAGGCGCTCGACGTCGGGGCCGACTACCAGCCGGTGTCGGTCGAGCACGAGGAGTACAC
>NZ_JBLRDT010000368.1:0-1387 GCF_057512245.1 Gryllotalpicola sp. CP2-P1 | reverse complement strand
ATCCGCCTGTCTGAGTCAGACCGCGACGAACTGCTCGCGACGGCCGAGGCGAGCCTCGCGAACCTCAACGCCCTCGTCACGAATCTGCTCGACGTGAGCCGCGTGCAGGCGGGCGTGCTCGCGGTGAACCTCGAGGACGTCGAAGTCGACGACGTGCTGCCCTCGGCACTCGAAGAGCTGGGCGTGGCGCCCGGCGATGTGCTGCTCGACATCCACGACCCGATCCCGCTCGTGCGCGCCGACCCGGTGCTGCTGCAGCGGGTGCTCGTCAACCTGCTCGCGAACGCCCTGCGCTTCTCGACCGCGCCGCCGCGGCTGAGCGCGAGCAGCTTCGAGGGCCGGGTGCAGCTGCGCGTCGTCGACAGCGGGCCCGGTGTTCCCGACGACCGCAAGGGCGCCATCTTCCAGCCGTTCCAGCGCGAGGGCGACACCGACAACACGACCGGGATCGGGCTGGGTCTCGCCCTGTCTCGCGGGTTCGTCGAGGGAATGGGCGGCACGCTCGACGCCGAGGACACCCCGGGCGGCGGCCTCACGATGGTCGTGTCACTGCCGTGCGCCGAGACGGGAGCCGCCGGGTGAGAACCAGCACGGCCGCCGCCCGCGAGGTCATGACGGCCCGACTATCGTGGTGTCGCCGTGTGGCACCGGGTGGAGGCAGACGATGAAGGTCGTGGTCGCCGATGACGATCGGCAGATCCTCGGGGCGCTGCGGATCATCCTGACCGCGCACGGCCACGACGTCGTGCTCGCGCGCGACGGCAAAGAGGCGCTCGACCGGGTCGTGTACGACCACCCCGACGTCGTCGTTCTCGACCTGGGGATGCCTGAGCTCGACGGCCTCGCCGTGATCCAGGCCATCCGCGGCTGGTCGACGGTGCCGATTCTCGTGGTGTCGGGCCGCACGGACTCGTTCGACAAGGTTCAGGCGCTCGATCTCGGTGCCGACGACTACGTCACGAAGCCGTTCCAGACCGATGAGCTGCTCGCGCGCATCCGCGCACTGGGTCGGCGGAAGACGGGTGGGGACGACGCGCCGGTGGTGCGCTTCGGCGACGTGACGGTCGACCTCGGTGCGCGTCGGGTCTCTCGCGGGGAGCCGGGGCATGAGGCATCCGTTCGCCTGACGCCCACCGAGTGGCAACTGCTCGAGCTGCTTGTGCGCAACCCCGATCGCCTCGTGACGCGCGAGACGATCCTGACCGAGATCTGGGGCCCGAACCGCACCGCCGACACCGGCTATCTGCGGCTGTATCTCTCACAGCTGCGCAAGAAGCTCGAGCCAGAGCCGTCGGCGCCTCGTTACCTGCTGACGGAGGCAGGCATGGGCTATCGCTTCGCGCCCACGGGGGAATGATCCGGAGGCGGCACGCGCTTCGCCCGGCGC
>NZ_JBLRDT010000367.1:0-1393 GCF_057512245.1 Gryllotalpicola sp. CP2-P1 | reverse complement strand
TCGTGGTCGACGGCGCCGGCGGCCGCGATCACCAGGTGCTCGGGGCGGTGCGTGGCGCGGTAGTGCTGCCAGACCCCGTCACGCGTGGCTGCGCGGATCGCCGCCGGATCGCCGCCGATCGGGCGGCCGAGCGGATGCCCCGACAGCACGGACCGGTAGAGCTGCTCACTCGCGGCGTCGGCCGGGTCGTCGTCGGCCATCGCCAGCTCTTCCAGGATGACCTGGCGCTCGTTGTCGAACTCGTCAGGATCGATCAGGCTCGACGTGATCATGTCGCCGATGACCTCGACCGCCATCGGCAGGTCCTTGTCCTGCACCTTGGCGTAGTAGCAGGTGTACTCCTTGCTCGTGGCGGCGTTGTGCTCACCGCCCACGGCATCGAACGAGACCGCGATCTCGAGGGTGGAGCGCGACGGCGTGCCCTTGAACAGCAGATGCTCGAGGAAGTGCGTCGAGCCGAAGCTCGCGCTGTGCGCGGCGTCGGCGCCGGTCTCGTCGCGTGAGCCGACTGTGACCCAGAAGCCCACCGTCGCGCTGCGGGCGCCCGGTACGCGCTCGCTGAGGACGCGGGCGCCGTTCGGCAGCACCGTGCGACGCACCAGCGCGTCACCGGATGCGGCGAACGCCAGCTCCGTCAGGTCGAGAGGAAGAGACACAGCGCCGTTCATCACCTGCCACTCTAGGGTGAGGCCGACGCACGCCGCACCGCGGCGGTCGGCCGTCGGACTTTGTGACACGCGGAGACGCGCTGTCCCCCGGAAAGAGGACTCTAGGCCGTTGGTCTAGATATACTGGCGCCCTGCACTTCCCCCGCGCACCCCGCTGGATCTCATGCGCGACCAGCACTTTTTACAGCCCGTCAGAAGGACTCGCTGCATGACTTCGACAGCCGTCGCCCCCCGGCCGCCCGCCCCGGCGAAGCTCAAGATCCTCGAGGTGGCCGATCGGCTGTTCTACACAGAGGGCATCCACACGGTCGGCGTCGATCGCATCATCAACGAGGCGCACGTCACCAAGGCCACGTTCTACAAGCACTACCGCTCGAAGGACCTGCTCATCGTCGCCTATGTCGAGGGCCGGCATCTGCGCGCCAAGCACCTCATCGACGAGGCGCGCGCGAGCCTCACCGACCCGGCCGATGTGCTGCGCGCCCTCGCGACGCTGATCGGGCAGATCGCCACGCGCCCGGGCTTCCACGGCTGCCCGTTCATCAACGCCGCCGCGCAGTTCGGCGACCCCGCCCACCCGGTGCGCCAGGCGGTCTCACGCCACCGCGCCTGGGAGCGCGCCCTCGTCACCGAACTCGTCACGGAGCTCGGCAACGCGTCACGCGAGGACGCCGTCGACGATCTGATCCTCTTCCGCGACGGCGCGCTCTCGGGCAGCAACGTCG
>NZ_JBLRDT010000366.1:0-1406 GCF_057512245.1 Gryllotalpicola sp. CP2-P1 | reverse complement strand
CCACCACGTACGCCGCCACCATGCCCCACTGCGCCACGTCGGTGCCGACGGCCGAGCCGACGACCCCGAGGTGCAGGCCGTAGATGAAGAATCCGTTCAGCCCCGCGTTGGCGATGAAGCCCGCGACCGCGACGGCGAGCGGCGTGCGCGTGTCCTGCAGGCCGCGCAGCAGGCCCGTCGCGGCGTACACGATGAGCATGGCGGGCAGCCCGATCATGGCGACGCGCAGATAGGCGGATGCCTGCTGCGTGACCTCGGGCGCCGCAGAGAACAGGCCAACGAGGAACGGCGCGGCGAGGAATCCGATCGCCCCCAGCGCGAGCCCGAGGGCCGTCGCGAGCCACGTGCCATCGACGCCGAGCGAGATGGCGCCCGCGCGGTCGCCCGCGCCGAGCCGGCGCGCGACGGCGGGAGTCGTGCCGTAGGCGAGGAACACCATGAGGCCGACGACCGTCTGCAGCACGGCGCTCGCGAGGCCGAGCCCGGCGAGCGGCACACGGCCGAGGTGGCCGACGAGCGCACTGTCGACGAGCAGGAAGACCGGCTCGGCCACGAGCGCGCCGAGGGCGGGCACCGCGAGCGCGAGGATCTCGCGGTCGGTCGTGCTCGCGCCGGGCGTCGGCTTTATCAAGGGCATCGCTAGATCTTTTCAGGGTCGGGAAGAATGCAGGGATGACCGACACTCCCGACCGCGTGCCGGTGCCGCAGCAGCACTCGCCTCATGAGGACTGGCGGCGGCTCTACCCGCCGCAGCCGCCGGCGGCACCGCAGCCGCCCGCGCTGCCGCAGAGGGAGCCGAGGCCGCCACGGAAGTGGTTCGGCGCGTGGGGCGGCCTCTGGATCGCCCTCGGCGCCGTCGCGATCATCGGCCTCGAGTTCCTTGTGGCCTGGCTGCTGCGCGACGTGCAGCGCCCGTCGCCGCGCGACTACCAGGTGCTCGACCCCGTGCTGCTGCTCGTCGGCAGCGGGTGCGTCATCGCCGGTTTCCTCTACACGATGGCCTATCGCCTGCAACCGCGCTGGCGGCTGTCGGTGGGGCGTCTCATCGGCGGCGGCCTGCTCGCCGGATTCCTCGCCGCCGTCGCGGCGGCCATGGCGAACGGCACGATCGACGCGTTCGCCGGGGGCACGGCGGCCCGCCCGGCCACGCTCAGCTTCGCGCTGGTCGGCTTCGTCGAAGAGTCGGCGAAGCTCGGCGCCGCGCTGCTGCTCGGGCGCTCGCTGCCGGTGAAGAACGGTCGCGTCGGGCTGTACGTCGGCGCCGCGGTCGGCTTCGGCTTCGCGTTCGTCGAGAACCTCGGCTACCTCGAGACGGCGTGGTCGGTGGGCCTCGCGCATCAGGGTGCGCTGGTCGGCACGCTCGGAACGGCCGTCTCGCGGCAGCTGCTCGGGCCGTTCCTGCACCC
>NZ_JBLRDT010000365.1:0-1408 GCF_057512245.1 Gryllotalpicola sp. CP2-P1 | reverse complement strand
GTCGACGATCAGCGCCAGCGAGCCAGTGAGGGCGGCCCCCACCGCCTCGGCCAGCAGGATCGCGCAGGTGATCACGAGCGCGACCGTGAGCCGCACGCGGTTCGTCGCGCCGGCGGCCCCGTGGTCGTGATCGTGCACCATGCCGACCATTCTCTCGGCTTGTGCGGCCCGCGGCATCCGTTCGCGAATTCGCGCAGCAGCGTGCGGCCGTCAGTTGCGGCGCGTGCGGATGTGGTCGGGGCGGAAGCCGTGCTCGATGCCCCACAGGATTGCCTGCGAGCGGTTCGTGGCGCCGATGCGGCGGTAGCAGGTGCGGATATAGGACTTCACCGAGTTGATCGACAGGCGCGTGCGCTCGGCGATCTGCGCGTTGTTCAGGCCCTGCGTGATGAGCGCCAGCATCTCGGACTCGCGCTGCGTGAGCCCCTCGTTGCGCCCGGGCCAGTCGCCGACGACCGCCGTGAGCGCGCCGGCGGGGACGGGGTGCACGCGGCCGTCGCCCTTGTGAATGGCGAGCAGGGCGGCCACGAGGTCGCGGGCCGGGAGCCCCTTGGAGATGTAGCCGGCTGCACCGTTCGCGAGTGCCTGCTCGACCAGCTGCTCGTCAAGGTCCCACGAGTAGACGACGGCCTTGCCGACGCGCGGGTCGCGCGCGAGATTCCTCGCGTCCTCGCGATCGCCGGCCGTCGCCGCGAAGGTGTCGTACAGGGCGATGTCGGCCTGCCGCCGCGGCTCGGTACCCGCGTCGAGCTCGACGACCTCGAAGGTGTCGCGGTAGGCGTCGAGCATCGCGGCCAGGCCGCGAACCACGACGTCGTAGTCGTTGACCAGCGTGATGCGAATGAGTGGCACGCCTTCCAGCGTAGGGGTGGGTCGATACACCCCTAGGGGTGAGGCGGGAACCCGCCCCTTGCCCGTAGTGTCGGTGGGGACAAGAGAGAAGGCAATGGGAACGCTGACGTACGCCGGTGTGGACTACCGGATCGAGGATCGCCTGCTGGCGCACCTGAAGATCGCGATCACCGCGAAACTGCGGGTCGGCGAGACCTTCCTGCTCAACTGGCAGATCCCGGCCGAGGAGGGCTCAGGGCGCATCAGCCTCTGGATCGCTCCCGGAATCCCGATGGCCTTCCGCTTCAACGGCTCGAAGGTGCCAGACCTGAATCGGCATTGGCTCGACGCGCTCTCGCGGTCGGCTCACGGCATCCGCGGGATGGTCGCGATGGACGAGGCGCAGGCCGCCGAGTACCTCAAGCGGGCGGGCGCGCCGGCGGCGCCGTAAGCGCGGGCCTGCCCGCGCCCGTGCGGCGTGCGGCGTGCGGCGTGCGCAGCGTCAGGATGGAGTCATGACGCTCGACGAAGTGCGCGCGGCGATCATGGCGGACCCTGAGAACGCGGCGATGACGGA
>NZ_JBLRDT010000364.1:0-1424 GCF_057512245.1 Gryllotalpicola sp. CP2-P1 | reverse complement strand
CCCTCACCGTGTTCGCGGCGACGAGCCTCACGGCGTCCTTCGACACGCTGGGGAAGGCGTTCGAGAAGGCGAACCCCGGCGTGACGGTGCGATTCGACTACGACGGCACCTCGACGCTCGTGACGCAGCTGTCTCAGGGAGCCCCGGCCGACGTCCTCGCCTCCGCCGACGAGAAGAACATGCAGACGGCCCTGGCGCAGAAGCTGATCGCGGGGAATCCGATCGACTTCGCGAGCAATGTGCTCGAGATCGCAACCGCCCCGGGCAACCCCCACCACCTGGCAGGCTGGGCCGACCTCGTCCGGCCGGGAATCAGGGTGGACGTCTGCGCCGACGGCGTGCCGTGCGGCAACGCGACGGCGGCGGTCGAGAAGGCGACCGGCGTCTCGCTGAAACCCATCAGCGAAGAGCAGAACGTGGGCGACGTGCTCGCGAAGGTCGAAAGCGGCGATGCGGATGCCGGCGTCGTCTACGTCACCGACGTGAAGGGCGCGGGCGCGAAGGTCACCGGAGTCGCGTTCCCCGAGGCGCGCAGCGCCGTGAACACCTACCCGATCGCGCAGACCGCGAACGCGGCGAACGCCGCGCTCGCCAAGAAGTTCATCGCGTTCGTCACCGGCGCGCCCGGCCAGAAGGTGCTCGCCGCCGCCGGGTTCGGCGCCCCGCCGACGTGAGCGCGCACGGGCCGGCGCGGCGACGCTCGTACCCCGCATGGCTCTGGATTCCCGCCGGCATCGGCGCCCTGTTCGTGCTGCTGCCGCTCGTCGCGATCGTCGCCCACGTCGATTGGCCGTGCTTCGGGCGGCTGATCACCTCGACGTCGTCGCTCGACGCGCTGCGTCTCAGCGTCGAGACGGCTCTGCTCTCTACGCTCGTCTGCGTCGTGCTCGGGGTGCCCATGGCCGTCGTGCTCGCGCGGGGGCGCTTTCGCGGGCAGAGCATCGCGCGCGCCCTCGTGCTCGTTCCGCTCGTGATGCCGCCTGTGGTCAGCGGCCTCGCGCTGCTCTACACGGTGGGCAGCCGCGGCCTGCTCGGGCCGGCGCTGCAGGGTCTCGGGCTGCAGGTGCCCTTCTCGACCGCGGCGGTCGTGCTCGCGCAGTCGTTCGTCTCGCTTCCCTTCGTCGTCATCAGCCTCGAGGGCGCGCTGCGCACCGTCACCGCGGCGCACGACGAGATCGCCTTCGCCTACGGCGCGAGCCGCACGCAGGTGCTGCTCAAGATCACGCTGCCGAGCCTCGGCCCCGCGCTCGTCTCGGGCACCGTGCTGTCGTTCGCGCGTGCGCTCGGCGAGTTCGGCGCGACGATCACCGTGGCCGGCTCGCTGCAGGGGGTGACGCGCACGCTGCCGCTCGAGATCTACCTGCAGAACAACCTCGACCCCGACGCCGCCGTCGCGCTGTCGCTGCTGCTCGTCGTCCTCGCGC
>NZ_JBLRDT010000363.1:0-1437 GCF_057512245.1 Gryllotalpicola sp. CP2-P1 | reverse complement strand
GCCCAGGCCGCGGTGTGGATGTCGAACCGCAACGACGACCGGCCGATCCCCGGGGCGCGCGGTCTGCGCCAGTGGTGGGGCCACTACCTGGTGCGCATGCAGGACATCGAGTTCCGCACCACCATCGCCGCGATGCAGTGCCTGCGCGGCCACACCCTCTCGGTCGGGCTCGGCGGCAACGGCCAGTTCACGCGCCTCGCCACGCTCGACGCGATCGCCGGCGCGGCGGACACGCCGTGGCACGGCTCGCTGCTCGAGGACTACGAGCTCGGCATCCACGTCATGCTCGCGGGCTTCCGCAACGTCTATCTGCACGACACCCACGTCGCGCAGGAGGCGCTGCCCTTCACCGGGAAGCTGCTCACCCAGCGCACCCGCTGGTGCCAGGGCGGGATGCAGTGCACCAAGTACCTCTCGCAGATCTTCTTCTCGCGGAACTTCACGAACGCGGGGGCGATCGAGGCCGCGTACTTCATGCTGATGCCGTTCCTGCAGCTCGCCGGCACGGTGCTCTGGCCGCTCGTCTTCCTCATCTCGGCCGCGCAGGGCGCGATCGCCCCCGGCGGGCTCGAGACCTGGCTGGCCACCACCGCCTGGGTGGTGCCGCTCATGCTGCTCACCGGGGTGCTGCCGTTCGCGCTGTGGGCGCTCATCTACTGGAAGCGCGACGAGCGCCGCGGCTCGATCCTCACGGCCCTCGGCTGGGCGGTCGGCTACTGGCTGTACATGTACCAGAGCTACGTGGTCGTGATCCGCGCCTTCGTGCGGCTCGTGCTCGGCCGCAACGGCTGGTCGAAGACGAAGCGCATCGCGGAGTACGCGCCGCAGAGCGCTGCGCCGGCCGCCGCACCGCAGCTGGAGGTCGTCCGATGAGCACCGTCACCCTGAACCGCCCGGCGCGCGTCGCCGGCCGCGCGGCATCCGTTCTCGTCGCCCTGGCCCTCATCGCGCTCGCCGCGACCCTGCTCGCGCTGCAGGAGCAGTTCCGCGATGTCGAGGCGCGCGTCGCCGCGTTCCTGATGGACCCGTTCGTGCACGGCGGGACCGCGCCGGCGGGCTCGATCGTCTGGTTCGGGCTCGGCACGCAGCAGGTAACCGGATTCCAGATCACGACGCTGTGCTCGACCGTGATCCTCGTCACGCCGCTGCTCGCTGCGGCCGGTCTCATGCTGCTCGTGCGCCCGCTCGCCCTCGGCCGCGTGCTCGTCGGCCTCGCGATCGGCGCCGGCGTCGTCACCCTGTGCAACCTGCTGCGCTACGGCTTCGCCGCGATCGCCATGCAGACGTGGGGCTCCGACGGCTTCGAACTGGTGCACCGCTACCTCGGGTCGCTGCTCGTCATCGCGGGCTTCATCGCGGCCGTGATCCTGCTGCTGCGCTTCGCCACGATGCGCAGCACTCCCCAGCGTGGACGGCACTCATGACGGGCTTCACCGC
>NZ_JBLRDT010000362.1:0-1443 GCF_057512245.1 Gryllotalpicola sp. CP2-P1 | reverse complement strand
AGCTGGCGCGCCCTCGGCATCCGCCCCGGCGCTCCGGCACGGCTGCCTACCGGAGCGCACGGCCTGTGCACGACGCTTCCCCTCGGAACGCCGGGTCAGGCCCACGACCGGGTGATCAGCGATGCGACTCCGCTCGGACCCGATCGCCGGCCCGTGCTCGAGCCCGTCTGGCGCTGGATGCTGGCGCGGGTCGCGGCGACGACCGCGTGAGGCGTCCGCGGTTTTGTTGCTTGACCCCCGTAATAGGGGCACGTAGCCTGACCGAGTTGCCCGACCGCAATGGCGCGGTCGGCACCAAGACAACGACGTACTTGGAGGCAGGGAAATGGAACGACGCAGCGTGCTCGCGATGGGCGCATTCGGTGCAGCAGCGATGGTGGCAGGCGGAATCGGGGCGGCGCCGGCCCTCGCGAGTCCGGCGCGCGGCCCGAAGCCCGTGGGAAGCGGCGACCCTCAGTCGCTGCGGGCGCTCGGTGCCGCGATCGATCTGCCCATCGGCAGCGCGCTCACCCCGCAGGACATCACCGACTTCGCGGCCGTCTCTGGCGGCCAGTTCTCGGTGGTCACGGGCGCGAACGCGATGAAGTGGCAGACGGTCGAGCCGTCTCAGGGCAGCTACGACTGGACGGACGCCGACCAGCTGATGGCGTTCGCCAAGGCCAACCACCAGCTGGTGCGCGGGCACACGCTGCTCTGGCACAACCAGCTGCCGACGTGGCTGACCGACGGCGTGGCGGCCGGAACGATCACGAAGTCGAAGCTGTGGGCCCTGCTCGAGAAGCACATCTTCACCGAGGTCGGCCGCTACAAGGGCCGCATCTGGCAGTGGGATGTCGCGAACGAGTTCTTCACCGACGCGAACCCGTCGGGCATCAACCCGAACGACTGGTGGATCCAGCAGCTCGGGGAATCCGTGATCCCGCAGGCGTTCAAGTGGGCGCACCAGGCCGACCCGCATGCCCTGCTGTTCTACAACGACTACAACGTGACCGGTGAGGACGGCACGAACGCGAAGAGCGACGCCGTCTACGCGTGGGCGACAAAGCAGCGGGATGCTGGCGTGCCGATCCACGGCATCGGAACGCAGGCGCACCTCGACACCCAGTACGGCTTCGACCCGCAGCGGTTCCAGCAGGATCTCGAGCGCTTCGGAAAGGCCGGCTTCAAGGTCGCGGTGACCGAGGCGGACGTGCGCACCTTCGTCGACGCGGCCGCCACCCAGGTGCCGACTGACAGCCTCGCCCAGTTCGCGCAGCCGTTCGAGTACTCGGCGATGCTGCAGGCCGCGATCTCGGTGCCCGCGGTGATCTCGTTCACCGTGTGGGGGTGGACCGACTCGCTCTCGTGGGTGCCGGGCACCTTCAGCGGCGAGGGCTACGCGTGCCTGTACGACGTGAACCAGCAGCCGAAGCAGGCGTACTACACGCTGCAGAAGGACCTCGA
>NZ_JBLRDT010000361.1:0-1450 GCF_057512245.1 Gryllotalpicola sp. CP2-P1 | reverse complement strand
CTTCGAGGGCATGCACGCCCAGTACGAGCACTCGCCGCCGACGAGCTCGGCCTCGACGATCGCGACGCGGATGCCTCGCCGGGCCGCGTAGTCGGCGACGTTCTCGCCCACGGGGCCCGCGCCGATCACGACGAGGTCATAGTCGAAGCCGGTCGCCCCTGCGTCCGTCATGCCGTGGCCGCCCGACGCACGAGCACGCTGAGGCGGATCGCCGAGATCAGGAAGAAGACCCCGCCGAGGATGGCGTACCCACCCACCGAACTCATGCTGCTCGCGCCCTGGAGGCCCTGCAGGAAGAAGGAGACGCCGGCCAGCACCGAGATGCCGCCGCTGAGGATCTGCGGCACCTGGCCGCCCGTGCGGCGACGGATCACCGCGGTCAGGAGCTGCGTGATGCCGGAGAGGAACGCCCAGATGCCCCAGACGGTGAGCGCCGCGGCGACCGACGTAGCCGAGGTCACGCCGAGGGCGATCGCGACGAGCACGCTGACGACGACATTGATCCATTCGGTCACCCGGGGCTGCGATGCCGCCCCTTCCGATCGGATCTGCCACAGCACGGACGCGGCGTCGACGAGCGGATAAATCACGACCAGCACGGTGAGCAGGGGCGCGCCGAGGTGCGCCGTCAGGATCAGGACGACCGCCCAGACGACGGCGAAGGCGAAGCGGAAGAAGTACAGGCGGCGCAGGAAGGCGGCAAGCCGCGGGTCGGTGCCCGTGCTCGGGGTGGTCATGGTGGTTCCTCTCTCGGATCGAGCGACGATGTAGAGTTACTAGTTCGTCTACATGGGCAACGATAGGCTGTTCGCAGCTCTGGTGCAACAGTTCGAGAGAGCGGAGCGGGGCATGAGCGCCGACACGGCAGCGCAAACGACGCGGGCGGCATCCGCCTCGGGCACCCGCGCGCGCATCCTCGAGGCGGCGACCGAGCTCTTCTACGCCCAGGGCATCCGCGCCACGAGCGCCGATCGCATCATCGAGCAGGTCGGCATCACGAAGGTCACCTTCTATCGCCATTTCCGCACCAAGGGCGACCTCGTCGTCGCCTACCTCGAGGCGCAGGCCGCCGCCGAGCGTGGCTGGATGGAGCGGGCTCGCGGGCAGGGAGACCCGGTCGCCTCGCTGCGGGCGCTCGCCACCGGCATCGGCTCCGCGAGCTGCAGCCCGGGGTTCCGGGGGTGCCCGTTCATCAATGCGGCCGCCGAGTACTCTGACCCGGCCGACCCGGTGCGCGGTGCCGTCGACGCCCACCGGCGCTGGACGCAGGATCAGTTCGCGGCCATCGCCGCCGAAGCCGGCGTCGACGACGTGGATTCCGCGGCGCGCCAGCTGATGCTCCTGCGCGACGGGGCCATGGTGAACGGCTACCTCGGCGACCCCACCACCGTCGGGGACTCGCTGGGCGCCGCCTTCACCTCGATCGTCGCGGCCGCCGGGGCGACGACCG
>NZ_JBLRDT010000360.1:0-1471 GCF_057512245.1 Gryllotalpicola sp. CP2-P1 | reverse complement strand
GGCGATCAGGGTGACGGTGGGCGCGCTGCCCGTCGAGCGGGCGGCGCACGTCGCGGCCCTGCTCGCCCCGGTCGTCACTTAAGCGGCACCCGGGGCTCCGATCGGCCGGAATATCGACGACCGGGCCGTGCCGCCGCCCAGCGGGTCGTCACGAAGTCGGCCTCTCGCGCGTCTGAGACCGTGTTCGTGACGACCGAGCAGCGGGCCCGGCGCGAATAGGCTCGAGGGATGCCTCAGAACATCGTCGTGCTCGTGGGTGGAGTCGGGGGCGCGCGGTTCACGCGCGGTCTCGTCGCGGAGCTGGAGCGCCGGCATCCCTCGCCCTCATCTCGGCCCACGGTCACCGCGATCGTCAACACGGGCGACGACTCGTGGATCGCCGGGCTGCGAGTCACCCCCGACCTCGACTCGATGATGTACACCCTCGCGGGCGTCAACGACGACGAGCGCGGCTGGGGGCTGCGCGACGAGTCGTACCGGGTGTCGGCCGAGATGAACGCGTATGGCGTCGGCTGGCCGTGGTTCACGCTCGGCGACCTGGACCTCGGCACGCACATCGCGCGCACGGCGCTGCTGCGCGAGGGAATGCCCCTGACCGACGTGGTCGCGCGGCTCGCGTCGCGCTGGAACGACGGCGCCGGCCTGCCCGTGCGGCTGCTGCCCGTGACCGACGAGCCGGTCGAGACGCACGTCGAGATCGACCTCGGGTCGGGGCCCGAGCTCGTGCACTTCGAGGAGTGGTGGGTGAAGCACCGCGCCGCCGTTCCCGCGCAGCGCTTCGTGCAGCTGGGGCTCGCGGCGGCGTCGGCCACGCGCGCCGTCCGCGACGCGCTGGCGACGGCGGATGTCGTGCTGGTGGCCCCGTCGAACCCGGTCGTGTCGGTGGGCACGGTGCTGTCGATTCCGGGGGTTCGCTCGTCGCTCGATGCGTCGTCGGCGCCGGTCGTCGGCGTCTCGCCGATCATCGGGGGCGCGGCGGTGCGCGGCTATGCGGATGCCTGCCTCGCCGCCATCGGAGTCGAGACCTCGGCTCTCGCGGTGGCGCGGCACTACGGGTCGCGTTCGCGGGCCGCCTCGGCGCAGCCGCCGGTCGACTCGGCGCAGCCGCTGGTCGACTCGGCGAAGCCGAATGGAGACCCCGCCCCACGCGGCCTGCTCGACGGCTGGCTCGTCGCCGAGGAGGACGCCGACGCGGTCGGGGCGGTGGAGGCGCTCGGCATCCGCTCGCGCAGTGTGCCGCTCTGGATGAAGGACGCCGAGACGTCGGCGGCCCTCGCCGGCGCCGCGCTCGATCTGGCCGCCGAGTTGTTCTGATCGGATGTCGGTGGTGACCCCTAGCGTTGGCGGCGTGCACATCGAGACCCGCGGCGAGGGCACGCCGCTCATCCTGATCCACGGCTTCGGCGTCGACCACCGCATCCTGCTGCCGCTCGACGCGGCGCTCGCCGCCCGTGGCGGCTGGCGGCGCATC
>NZ_JBLRDT010000359.1:0-1488 GCF_057512245.1 Gryllotalpicola sp. CP2-P1 | reverse complement strand
GCCCTCGTAGCCGGGCAGAGCCAGCACCGCGTCGAGCACCTCGCGCACGCGCACCGACTTCGACGCGACGCGGATCGGCTTGCCCGCCGCGCGGCGCAGCATGTCGTGCGCGTTGTGCGCGAGGGCGCCGAGGTGGATGACCGCGCACGGCGGATCGAGCTCGCGCGTGGCATCCGTCAGCCCCTGCCAATACGCCGCCTCGTCACGCCACGGCTGCGTGGCCGGCTTCGCCGACACGTCGATCATGCAACGCTCCTCACTCGCGCGACCGCGAACGCCCCGCCGAGCGCGGCGACGCCGGCGAGGATGAACAGGCCGGTGAATCCGCCCAGCCAGAACACGACGATGCCCCCGAGCAGAGGCCCGAACGCCTGCGGAATGGCCCAGGCGATGTTCATGATGCCGAGGTCCTTGCCGCGGGTCTCGGGGTCGGGCAGCACCTGCGTCGCGAGCGCCTGGTCGACCGCGAGGAAGCAGCCGTAGCCGATGCCGAGCAGCGCGCCGCCGACGTAGGTCATGGGCAGCGACGGCAGCAACGCGAGCAGGAGCGCCGCGATCGCCTGCACCACGCTGGCGAGGAACACGAACAGCTTGCGGCGCTGCAGGCGGTCCGAGATGCCGCCGAGCGCGAGGGATGCCGCGATCACGAACACCATGTAGACGAAGACGATCGGAATCAGGTCGTTCTCGGCGTTCCGGTCGCCGAGGCCGAACTCGAGGAAGTAGAGCAGCAGGCCGGTGCCGAACGCGTTGCCGAGGTTCACGAGGACGCGCGACAGCAGCGTCCAGCCGAAATCTGGGTGCGTGCGGGGCGAGATCCACAGCTCGCCGGCGATGCGCCTCGGGGTGAGCGGCGGCAGCCCCCGGGCATAGTGGCGGGGGTCGGGAACGACGAGCAGGAACGGCGCCACGAGCAGCGCGAGGGCGGCGGCCGCGAGCTCGTAGCCGCCCAGGGTTCCGAGGCCCAGGATCGTGACGAGCGCCAGCCCGAGGATGATGCCGATCGCCTGCGGGGCGCTCATCCAGCCCGAGACGTAGCCGCGCTGGCCGACCGGCACCTGGTCGGAGATCATGGCGGTGAGCGCGGCGGTCAGCACGCAGAACCCGGTCAGGGCGAGCGCCCAGCAGATCGCGATGCCGGCCATCGTCGTCTGCGCGCCGAGCGCGAGCAGGGCGAGCGCGAACAGCGCCGCGCCGCCCGCGACCCACGGCCGGCGGCGGCCGAAGCGGCTCGTGGTGCGGTCGCTGAGCGCCCCGGTGAGCGGGTAGGCGATGATCGCGCACACGCCCGCGATGCCCGAGACGACACCGAACCAGAGGACGTTGTCGACCCAGTAGTTCGTGCGCAGCTCGGTCTCGATCTGCGCGGGCAGCAGCAGCTGGATCGGCGTGAGCTGAGCCATCCACACCCCGAGCCACGCCGCGGCGAACAGCGCGATCCAGCGGCCCGTGACCGGGGTGAGCGGCTCGGTGCGGGTCGTGGCCGCG
>NZ_JBLRDT010000036.1:0-17969 GCF_057512245.1 Gryllotalpicola sp. CP2-P1 | reverse complement strand
TCGCGGTCTGGCCGCTCACGAGCAGGTTTCCCGCGACGAAGACGGCCACCGTGCCGTCGGCCTGCGTCGTCGCGGTGCCGCCGACCAGTTGCGCCACCGTCGCCGCGAGCTGGTCGCGCTGATCGATCAGCTCGTTGGCGGACGCCCCGGCCGCGGTCGCCTGCTGGATCCGCCCGTTGAGGGCGGCGATGCCGTCGGCCGCCTGGTTCACCTGGTCGGCGAGGCTCGAGAGCTGGGTGCGCAGCCCCGACCACTGGGTGGCCACCTTCCGGTACCCGCTGGCGAGCTGCGAGACCACCGACTGCGCGTCCGACAGCACGGCGGCGCCGGCCGAGGGCTCGCCGGGGTTGTTCGCGAGGTCCTGCCAGCTCGACCAGAAGTCCTGCAGCTGGGCGGCGAGGCCCGTGTCGCTCGGCTCGTTCAGCCCGTCTTCGAGGGTCTGCAGGCCGTCGGCGCGCATACCGGTGAACCCCTGCTGCCCCTGGGCCGTGCGCAGCCGCGCGTTGGTGAGCTCGTCGGTGAGTCGCTGGATGCCGCTGACGACGACGCCCTGCCCGGGCTGCGCGAGAGGCGAGGCGAAGTGCGTCTCGGTCGCGGGAACGGCGGCGCTCTGCTGAAGACGCTGGCGGGTGTAGCCGGGGGTTCCGGCGTTCGTGATGTTCTGCCCGGTGACGTTCATCGCGTCACGGGCGGCCGTGAGGCCCGAGTAGGCGGTCTCGATGCCGCTGAACGTGCTGGCCATCAGGCGTCGTCCTCGAAGAGAATGGCCGCCCGCGCTCCGGTGTCGGTCGTGCCGGCGGCGGTGTAGGTGCCGGCGCGGTCCCCGCTGCCGGCGAGGGTCTCCTGCGTGTGGCGGATCGCCTCGCGCAGCATCCGCCCGTTCTGCGCGCGCGAAGCGCCGATGCGCTCGATGGATGCCAGCATGGCGCGCAGATGGCCCGAGAAGATCTCGAGCCACGGCCCGTCGGGCGGCGCCGCGGCGATCAGCTCGCGCAGCGACGGGTTCACGACGTTGAACTTCCAGTCGTCGGCGACGGCCTGCACCTCGACGTCGCGGGCGATGTTGAGCTTCCGCAGCTGCGCCGTCGCCGCCTCGATGTCATCGGCGGCGCGCTGCGCCCACCGCGGCTCGCCGACGGTCAGCAGCGCCCGCTGCACCTCGAGTCGGTACTCGAGCAGGTCGAGCAGCTCGCGCTCCTGCCACAGCAGCGCAGACAACTCGCTGGCGCCCATGATCGCCTCCCGTCAGATCCACGGTGCTCTATCGTCACCGATGATCATTCCGTTAGCGCGGGCTCAGCGCTGCGGCAGGTCTCTCTTGGCGGCGCCGACGTAGAGCTGCTGCGGGCGGCCGATCTTGCTGGCCGGGTCGGTGTTCACCTCGCGCCACTGGGCGATCCAGCCGGGCAGGCGCCCGATCGCGAACAGCACCGTGAACATGCGGGGCGGGAAGCCCATCGCCTTGTAGATGACGCCCGTGTAGAAGTCGACGTTCGGGTAGAGCTTGCGCGAGACGAAGTAGTCGTCCTCGAGGGCCGTCTGCTCGAGCTCCTTGGCGATGTCGAGCAGCGGGTCGTGCACGCCGAGCTCGTCGAGCACGGCGTCGGCGCTCTCCTTCACGAGCTTCGCGCGCGGGTCGTAGTTCTTGTAGACGCGGTGGCCGAAGCCCATGAGCTTGACCCCGTCCTCCTTGTTCTTCACCCGCTCGACGAACTTCTTGACGCCCTCGCCGGATTCCTGGATGCCGGCGAGCATCTCGAGCACGGCCTCGTTCGCGCCGCCGTGCAGCGGCCCGTAGAGGGCCGAGATCCCGGCGGAGATCGACGAGAAGATGTTGGCCTTGGTCGACCCGACGAGCCGCACGGTCGACGTCGACGCGTTCTGCTCGTGGTCGGCGTGCAGGATCAGCAGGCGGTCGAGGGCGCGCGCCACGACCGGGTTCACCTCGTAGGGCTCTGCCATGGTGCCGAAGTTCAGGCGCAGGAAGTTCTCGACGTACGACAGCGAGTTGTCGGGGTACAGGAACGCCTGCCCGAGGCTCTTCTTGTGCGCATACGACGCGATCGTCGGCATCTTCGCCAGCAGGCGGATCGTCGCGAGCTCGACGGACTGCGGGTCGTCGACGTCGGCCTCGTAGTAGGTGCCGAGAGCCCCGACCGCACTCGAGAGCATCGACATGGGGTGCGCGTGGTACGGCAGCGCACTGAACAGCTGCTTCAGGTCCTCGTGTACGAGGGTGTGCCGGCGGATCCGCTCGGTGAAGTCGGCCAGTTCGTCGGCGCTCGGCAGCTCGCCGTAGATCAGCAGCCACGCGACCTCGAGGAAGCTCGAGCCCGCGGCGAGCTGCTCGATCGGGTAGCCGCGGTAGCGCAGGATGCCCGCGTCGCCGTCGATGTAGGTGATGGCGGATGCCGTCGAGGCGGTGTTCACGAAGCCGTAGTCGAGCGTCGTCAGCCCCGTCTGCTTCGTCAGCGACGAGATGTCGATGCTCGAATGCCCGTCGACCGCCGCGCGGATCGGGAACTGCGCCTGCCCGCCCGGGTAGGAGAGCGTCGCGAACTGGTCGTCAGAATCGGGCACGAGAACTCCTTCGTCTGCTGCGCGAGCCGTGACGCTCGCTGGTCAACCCTATATGCGCAGTGTTGCGCGATGCCTATCGAGAAAGCCTCAGCGCCGCCTCGCGGATGCGCTCGTCGGTGGCGGTGAGCGAGAAGCGCACGTGGTCGGGGAAGAACTCGCCGTAGAACTCCCCGGGGCCGGCGAGGATGCCGAGACCCGCGAGCCGGTCGATGCTCTGCCAGGCATCCACGCCCTCGCTCGCCCAGAGATAGAGGCCCGCCTCGCTGTGGTCGATCGTGAAGCCGCACCGCTCGAGCGCGGGCTTGAGCACCTCGCGCCGCGCGCGGTAGCGCTCCTTCTGCGCGGCGACGTGCGCGTCGTCGCCCAGGGCCACCACCATCGCGGCCTGCAGCGGACCGGGCAGCATGAGGCCCGCATGCTTGCGGCGCGTGAGCAGCTCGTCGATCACCGCGGCATCGCCCGCGACGAACGCGGCCCGGTAGCCCGCGAGGTTCGACTGCTTCGACAGCGAGTAGACCGACAGCACGCCCGCGAGGTCGCCGCCGGTGACCCGCGGGTCGAGGATGCTGGGCACCGGCTCGTCGGCCCAGCGCCCCTCCCAGCCGAGCTCGGCGTAGCACTCGTCGTTGACGACGAGCGCGCCGAGCTCGCGGCCGCGGGCGACGGCGGCGTGCAGGAAGTCGATGTCGAGCACGCGCCCGTCGGGGTTGCCCGGCGAGTTCAGCCAGACGAGCCTCGTGCCCTCTGGCCACTCGGCGGGGTCGTCCGACGCGACGGCCGTCGCGTCCGCGATCGCGGCGCCGACCGCGTAGGTCGGGTAGGCCGCGCGCGGGTGCACGACGATGTCGCCCGGGCGGATGCCGGCGAGCAGCGGCAGCAGCGCGACGAGCTCCTTCGAGCCGATCGACGGCAGCACGTTGGCGGGCTGGAGGCCGGGAACGCCACGGCGGCGGGCGTACCAGGCGGCGATCGCCTCGCGCAGCGCCGGGGTGCCGGCCGTGGTCGGGTAGGCGTGGGCGTCGGTCGCCTCGGCGAGCGCGGTGCGGATCAGCTCGGGCGTCGGGTCGACGGGCGAGCCGACCGACAGGTCGACGATGCCCTGGGGGTGCTGCCGCGCACGCTCGGCGTACGGGGCCATCCGGTCCCAGGGGTAGTCGGGAAGCTCGGTGATCGCCACGGCAACGCGCTCAGCGGCTCTGGGGCGGCAGCGCGGCGATGAGCGGGTGGTCCTTCGCGATCACGCCGACCTTGGCGGCGCCGCCCGGCGAGCCGATCTCGTCGAAGAACTCGACGTTGGCCTTGTAGTAGTCGGCCCACTCGCCGGGCAGGTCGTCTTCGTAGTAGATCGCCTCGACGGGGCAGACCGGCTCGCACGCACCGCAGTCGACGCACTCGTCGGGGTGGATGTACAGCGATCGCTCGCCCTCGTAGATGCAGTCGACCGGGCACTCGTCGACGCAGGCACGGTCCTTGACGTCGACGCACGGAAGGGCGATCACGTAGGTCATGAGACCAGTTTATGGAGTCGGCGGCGCCGCGAATTCCGCACGGGGGTCGCGCGGCTCGCGCGGCGGCAGCTGCGGCCACGCGAGCACTCCGACGGCGATAAGCGCGGGCACCCAGTCCCAGACCCGCCCCAGGGTGTCCTGCACGATGACCACCGAGCCGCCGGGGCCCTGGAACGAGAACACGAAGATGGGCACGAGCAGGCCGAGCGTGCCGCAGGCCGTCACGAGCCGGCTGCCCGAGTACAGGCGCACGCCGACGAGGAAGCACGCGGCGCCGAGCACCGAGACGACGATGCCCCACGGCAGGTCGACGGCCCCGATGCCGAGCACGCCGCGGTGGTTGAAGGTGCCGACGACGCCGAGGATCAGCCCGACGACGAAGGCGAGAAGCGACGCACCGAGGCGATTCTGCATGTGCCCATGCTACGGATGCCCCGCGCCGCAGGACCTCGCCCAGAGATTTGCCACCGCTTCCAAGCGCACCTTAGGCTGACCTTCGTAAGGTAAGCCTTACTCGGCGGCTGCTCGGCCGCTCTCCCCACCCGTCGAAGCGAAAGCGCCCCGTGCTCCCCACTCTTGTCATCGGCCTGCGCGAAGGCCTCGAGGCCGCACTGATCGTCGGGATCATCGCGGCCTTTCTGCGCAAGAACGGCAAGAGCCTGACTCCGATGTGGATCGGCGTGGCCGTCGCGGTGGCCCTCAGCATCGCCGTCGGCGTCGTGCTGCGCGTCATCGAGCGTGCACTCCCCCAGGCCGCGCAGGAGGGCATGGAGTCGGTCATCGGCGCCGTCGCCGTCGTGTTCGTCACCGGGATGATCGTGTGGATGAACACCCACTCGCGCGGGCTGAAGCGCGAGCTCGAGGCCGAGGCGAGCGAGGCGATCAACGACGGCCACGCCTACGCGCTGGCCGGAATGGCCTTCCTCGCGGTTCTCAAAGAGGGCTTCGAGACGAGCGTGTTCCTGCTCGCCACATTCAGCGCCTCGACCAGCATGACCTTGGCCGCCACGGGCGCGGTGATCGGCGTCCTCGCCGCCGTGCTGATCGGCATCGGCATCTACGCCGGCAGCGTCAAGCTCAACCTCTCCACGTTCTTCCGCTGGACGGGCGGGTTCCTCATCCTGGTCGCGGCAGGCCTCGTGCTCACCGCGCTGCGCACCGCCCACGAGGCCGGCTGGCTCAACGCCGGCCAGCAGGCCGTGCTGAACCTCAGCGCCGTCGTGCGGCCGGGCACGGTGCAGTCCTCGCTGCTGACCGGCGTGCTCGGCATCCCGGCCGACCCGCGCCTGATCGAGGTCATCGGCTGGCTCGCCTACCTCGTTCCGGTCGCCCTCTTCGTGTACTGGCCGCGCGCACGCCGCGCCCAGGGCATGCAGATCGCGCGGGTGCAGTTCGGCATCGCGGGCGCGCTCGCGGTCGTCGCGCTCGGTCTGGTCGCGTTCTTCCCGCGCGTCGGCACGCCCTCGCTTCCGGCGGCGCACATCTCGTCCACGGCGGGCGTCGCTGGCTCCGGCACCGCCCAGCTGACGCGCGACGCCCTCTACGTGACCCTCGACGGGCACAGCACACGCGTCGCGCTCGACCCCGCGAAGGCATCCGCCAGCGAGTTGAACGGCATCCCCGCGCAGCGCTGGAAGCTGCCCGCGCAGCACGGCGACACCGCGGCGCCCACGACGCTGACCCTCACACAGCTCGTCGAGCTGAACGGCGGGCGCCTTCCCGTCGGCGTGAACCCGCAGACCAATCCGGGCCCCTTCAACGCGCGCTGGGCCGCGGGCGGCTCGCTCGAGGTGTGGTCGGCGCACGGTGTGCTGCTCGACGCCGCGCAGACCGCGCGCACCGTGCTCACCCTCTCCGGCGGCGGCCTGACCGGCCCGCGCTCGATCAGTGTCGACGCCCCGCAGTACGCGGCGGCGAGCTGGTCGCTCACCTCGGCCTCCGCTCAGAAGGCGGCCGACGCCGTCAGCGCCGCCGACGCCACACACGCCGAGCGCACGCTCTGGGCCGTGCAGCTCCCCATCGCCTTGGGGCTCGCCGCCCTCGTGACCGCCGCCTTCGGGCTGCGCTCGCGCCGCCGCGCCCTCACCAGCCAGAAAAACCCTGTCGGCCCCACCGCGTCGCCTGCGATCCCGGCGACGCCCCAGAGGAGCAATAGCTATGCAGCTCAGTAGTTCCCCCCGCCGCCTGATCGCGGCGGCCGGCCTCGTCGCCGCCACCGCACTCGCCCTGACCGCCTGCGCGAGCGGCGGCTCGGGCGACGACTCCGGCGCGGCGCAGAAGCCCGCGGCATCCGTCGCCCCGGTGAAGGGCGGCGCGAGCCAGGTCAAGATCACCCTCACCGGCGGCAGCGGCGACAGCTGCGACGTCGACCACACGAGTGCCAAGGCGGGCCCCGTCACCTTCACCATCGCCAACACCAGCTCGACGGCCATCACCGAGGTCGAGCTGCTGCAGGGCCAGCGCATCGTCGGCGAGAAGGAGAACCTCGCCCCCGGCCTCGAGCCGGTGAAGCTCACGCTCACGCTCGGCGGCGGCAGCTACACCGTGTACTGCCCGGGCGCCGACACCGAGCAGCAGAAGTTCACGGTCACCGGCAAGGCGGCCGCCCAGCCCACCGGCAGCGTGCAGACCGTGCTCGCCGACGGCACCAAGGGCTACGGAAAGTACGTCGCCGGCGTGCTCGCCGACATGGTGACCGCTGTCGGCACGCTGAACTCCGCCGTGCAGGCGGGCGACGTGGCCGAGGCGAAGAAGGACTACGCGCTCGCGCGGCCCTTCTACGAGAAGGTCGAGTCCGACGTCGACGGATTCCTGCTGCCCGGCGCCGACGCGACGAGCAACAAGGGCAACCTCGACTATCTCGTCGACATGCGCGCGAGCAACCTCGACCCGGCCGTCGGCTGGTCCGGCTTCCACGCGGTCGAGCGCGACCTGTGGCAGAACGGCGCGATCACCGCCCAGACGAAGAAGTACGCGAGCGACCTCGACGCCAACGTCAGGACGCTGGCCAAGCTCGCCTCGGGCCTGAGCTACAAGCCCGAAGATCTCGCGAACGGCGCCGCCGGCCTGCTCGAAGAGGTCCAGACGAACAAGATCTCCGGTGAAGAGGAGTCCTACAGCCACATCGACCTCGTCGACTTCGCCGCGAACGTCGAGGGCGCCGAGCAGGCGTTCGCCTACCTCGAGCCCGGCATGAAGCAGATCGACCCCGACCTGACCAAGACGGTGCAGACCCAGTTCGCGAACGTCACCTCGATGCTCGACGCCTACCGCGACCCGAGCGTGCCCGGCGGCTACAAGGACTACACGCCGCAGCTGAAGCAGACGGATGCCTCGAAGCTGAGCCACGCCATCCAGGCGCTTCAGGAGCCGCTGTCGAAGATCGCCGAGAAGGTGGCGACCGCCGCTTGAGCGATCCGGACACGTCCCCCGACGACCAGGGCGTCTCACGCCGCGGCCTGCTGTTCGGCAGCGCCGCGGCCGCGGGCGGCCTGGTCGTCGGCGCCGCCGGCGGCTACGCCGCGGGCCGCCTCGCGCACGCGGATGCCGCAGCAGCGGACAGCGACGGCGAGGTCGTCGACCTCTCGGTCGAGCACGCCTTCTACGGCGACGCCGAGCAGTCGGGCATCCGCACGGCGCCCCAGCGCTATTGCGTCTACATGACCTTCGACGTGTCGTCGACGCTCGCGAGCGACCTGCAGGTGCTGCTCGCGCGCTGGTCGGGCGCCATCGCCCAGCTCATGAAGGGCCGTACGATCGGGCAGGTCGAGCCGAACCGCGTCGACGGCATCGGCGTCGACACCGGCGAGGCCCTCGACCTGGCTCCCGCCGGGCTCACGGTCACGGTCGGGCTCGGGCCGCGCATCTTCACCGACGAGTTCGGACTCGCCGCGAAGAAGCCGGCACTCATGCGCGAGCTCAAGGCGCTGCCGTCCGATGCGATGAAGGCCGAGCTCTCGGGCGGCGACCTGTCGCTGCAGGCCTGCGCCGACGACCCGCAGGTGGCCTATCACGCGATCCGCGACCTCGCCCGCATGGCGAAGGGCACCGCGGCGACGCGCTGGACGGTGATGGGCTTCGGCCGCGCCTCCGCCGGCAAGGGCCAGGCGACGCCCCGCAACCTGATGGGCTACAAGGACGGCACGCGCAACCTGAAGGAGGAGCCCGACTTCGAGAAGTTCGTCTGGGTGAAGGACTCGGGGCCCGCGTGGACGCAGGGCGGCACCTACCAGGTGGTGCGCAAGATCCAGATGAACATCGAGAACTGGGATGCCGACCGCGTCAGCGATCAGAACACGGTGTTCGGGCGCGACAAGCGCGAGGGCGCTCCCCTGTCGGGCGGGCACGAGTTCACGACGCCGGACTTCCACGCGAAGGGCGCCGACGGCACCGAGAAGATCTCGCCCACCTCGCACATCGCGCTGGCGGCCCACGAGAACAACGGCGGCCTCAAGATCCTTCGCCGCAGCTACAACTACACCGACGGGCTGAACCAGTACGGGCTCTTGGACGCCGGCCTGCTGTTCATCTCGTACCAGAACGACCCCGGGTCGTTCGAGACGCTGCAGGCCAAGCTCGGCTCCTCCGACCGCCTCAACGAGTACATCTCGCACATCGGATCCGGCATCTTCTTCGTCCCCCCGGCGGCGAAGCAGGGCCACTACCTCGCCGAGGGCCTGTTCGCCTAGCTGTGGAGAGCGCCCCCGCCCGTTCGATGAGAACGGCAGAGTGGGCGGATGCCTGCCCTGCCGCCGCTCCCGCCGCTCTGCTCCTTCGGCCACATCGCGAGCTACCCCGAGTTGCTTGAGATCTGGGGTCACCGGTCTGCGGTGACGCCGTTCGGCACGGACTACGGCCTCAGCCGCCGCCTGCGCCCGAACGTCTACGTCTGCGCGCACCTCAGCGACGACGAGCTCCGCGCCGCGCGCTGCGGCGGCCGCCTCGACTGCGTGAGCGCGCTCGCGGCACTCGGCGTGCCCGTCGCTGCCACTGCTGACGCTGCCACGGCTGACGACGGCGCGCTGCACCTCAGGCTTGCCCCGAACGACGGCCGTTCGTCCGCGCGTCGCTTCGGGGCGGAGCGGCTCATCCGTGCGCACTGGAGCATCCCCCGGTTTCCCCTGCCGACCATCGACGAGACCCGACGAGCAGCACACGCGGGTGCACCGATCTCACGCGTGACCATGCCCGCGAGTGATGCGCTCCGACAGGCGCTGCGCACCTGCCTCGCGCCCGCGGAGGGCGCCGCCGTGATCGCGGATCTGCTGGAGAAGGGGCTTCTCAGCGCCGACCAGCTCGCCCGCGTCATCGCATCGACGTCGCACCCCGTGCGCTCACGCACACGCGAGGCGGGATTGCCCGTCGAGGTGGACGACGCCCTCGCGCGACGCGCCTGAGCTCGCGCGGCTTGCCTGACACGAACACGAGCAGACGCCGCCCCAGGCCTTCCCCTCGCGCGACTTGCATGAGGGAACAGTTTCGCGAGCGAGCTCAGGGCGCGCCCAGAACTGTTCCCTCATGCAAGTGCGAACGAGGGATGGGGCCGGTGCCCGAGCGGAGCGCGGCTGGGCAGGCGGGCGTAGTCCGCTACGCGTCCTGCGCTCTGCCCATCGGGCGTAGTCCGCTACGCGTCCTGCGCTCTGCCCATCGGACGCAGTCCGCTACGCGTCCTGCTTCTTAAGCCGGGCGGCGGCGCGGCCGCGCGCCGTGGCGTCGAGCTCGACCTTGCGGATGCGGACCTTCTCTGGCGTGACCTCGACACACTCGTCCTCGCGGGCGAACTCGAGGCATTCCTCGAGCGTCAGCTGACGCGACGGCGTCATCGCCTCGAAGTTGTCGGCGGTCGACGTGCGCATGTTGGTGAGCTTCTTCTCACGCGTGATGTTCACGTCCATGTCGTCGGAACGCGAGTTCTCGCCGACGACCATGCCCTCGTAGACCTCGTCACCGGGGTTCACGAAGAAGCTCATGCGCTCCTGCAGGCCGATGATCGCGTAGGCGGTCACGACGCCCTGCCGGTCGGCGACGATCGAGCCGTTGTTGCGGGTCACGATCGGGCCGGCCCACTCGTCGTAGCCGTGCGAGATGGCGTTCGAGATGCCCGTGCCGCGAGTGGTGGTGAGGAACTCGGTCCGGAATCCGATCAGGCCGCGTGACGGCACGACGAACTCCATGCGCACCCAGCCGGTGCCGTGGTTCGACATGCCCTCCATGCGCCCCTTGCGGGCGGCGAGCAGCTGGGTGATCGCGCCGAGGTACTCCTCGGGGATGTCGATCGTGACGTGCTCGTAGGGCTCGTGCACCTTGCCGTCGACCTTCTTCGTGACGACCTGGGGCTTGCCGACCGTGAGCTCGAAGCCCTCGCGGCGCATCTGCTCGACGAGGATCGCGAGCGCGAGCTCGCCGCGGCCCTGCACCTCCCAGGCATCCGGCTTGCCGATGTCGAGAACGCGCAGCGAGACGTTGCCGACCAGCTCGCGGTCGAGGCGGTCCTTCACCATGCGCGCGGTGAGCTTGTGGCCCTTCACCTTCCCCATGAGCGGCGAGGTGTTGATGCCGATCGTCATCGAGATGGCGGGCTCGTCGACGTGGATCGCGGGCAGCGGGCGAACGTCGTCGGGGTCGGCGAGGGTCTCGCCGATCATGATGTCCTCGATGCCGGCGACGGCGACGATGTCGCCTGCGGACGCGGACTCGGCCGGGAAGCGCTCGAGCGCCTTCGTCAGAAGAAGCTCGGTGATGCGGGCGTTCGAGGTGGTGCCGTCGTGGTGCACGCGAGTGACCGTCTGGCCCTTCTTGATCGTGCCCGAGAAGATGCGCAGCAGCGCGAGGCGGCCGAGGAACGGCGAGGCGTCGAGGTTGGTGACCCAGGCCTGCAGCGGCGCCTCGTCGTCGTACGACGGGGCCGGGATGTGCTCGAGGATCGCGCCGAACAGCGGCTCGAGGTTCTCACTGTCGGGCAGTGCGCCGTCTGCGGGCTGGTTGCGCGAGGCACGGCCCGCCTTGCCGCTGGCGTAGACGACCGGCACGTCGAGCAGCGCGTCGACATCGAGGTCGGGCACGTCGTCGGACAGGTCGGATGCCAGGCCGAGCAGCAGGTCCTGCGCCTCGGCGACGACCTCGTCGATGCGGGCGTCGGGGCGGTCGGTCTTGTTCACCGCGAGGATGACGGGCAGCTTCGCCTCGAGCGCCTTGCGCAGCACGAAGCGCGTCTGAGGCAGCGGCCCCTCTGAGGCATCCACCAGCAGCACGACGCCGTCGACCATCGACAGGCCGCGCTCGACCTCGCCGCCGAAGTCGGCGTGACCGGGGGTGTCGATGACGTTGATCGTGATGGGGCCGCCCGGGTTGTGCGTCGCGGCGTGCTCGCCGTTGTACGAGATCGCCGTGTTCTTGGCGAGGATCGTGATGCCCTTCTCGCGCTCGAGCTCGTTCGAGTCCATGGCGCGCTCTTCGACGTGCGCGTGCTCGCCGAAGGAGTTCGTCTGCTTGAGCATCGCGTCGACGAGGGTGGTCTTGCCGTGGTCGACGTGGGCGACGATCGCGACGTTGCGCAGGTCGGTGCGGAGGGCGATAGCCATAAGGCATCCGTTTCGTGAGTGAAGAAAGAGGGGCGGCGCTGAGGCGCGCACAGAAAGGGCGCCCGGCGCCCACCCGACCATTCTAGTCGGGGGACGCCGAGCGCCCGTTCAGCTTGCTCGTGAGAGCAAGGTGACTACTTCTTGAAGCCGACCGTGGTCCAGTCGGCGGCGCCCATCGCGAGGCCACCCGCCTGGAACTCGGTCGCGCCGAAGTTGACCAGGCCCTTGGTGACCGCCACCACGTTGGGCAGCGGCGCGAGCGGGATGATCGGGACGGTCTTGAAGAGCGACTCGTCGATCTTCTTCGCCGCGGCGTAGCGGGTGTCCTCGTCGAGCGAGTTCGCCTGCTTGTAGAGCTCGTCGAGGCCCGGAGCCGGGACCTTGCCGAAGTTCTGCTCGCCCTTCGTCACGTAGATCGACTGGCCCGACGAGATCGGGAACGGCGTGCCGACCCACGAGAAGCCGGTCATCTCGAAGTTGCCGCCGAGCACATAGTCGTCGCTGAAGAACTTGTCGGTGGGAACCTCGTTGAACTCGACGGGGATGCCGATCGCCTTGAGGTCCGACTGCACCTGCAGCGCGCGCTGCTTGTTGGTGGCCGAGCCCTGCGGGATGACCATGGTGAGCTTCAGCTGCTCGCCGTCCTTGCTCCACGAGCCGTTCGACTCGGTGTAGCCGGCCTCCTTGAGGAGCGACTTCGCCTTCTTGGGGTTGTAGGCGATGTACTTGTCGGCGTAGTCCTCGTAGCCCTTCTGGCCGGGCATGAAGATGAAGCTGCCCTGCGTCTCGGCCGGGGCGCCCACGGGGGCGTTGGCCGACTGAGCGATGAGCTTGCGGTTGATCGCGTGCGCGATGGCCTGGCGGACCTTGACGTCCTTGGTCGGGCCCTGGGTGCCCGAGAGGGTCACGTGGGTCCAGGTGAGGCCGCCCGAGATCTGCAGCTCGGCGTCGCTGCGGCTCTTGGCCGTCTTGTAGGAGTCGGCCGCGCTCGCGATGTCGAGGGCGTCGAGCTCCTTGTTGGCGAACGCGGTGGCGGTGGCCGAGGTGTCGTCGATCACCTTGAAGATGATCTTGTCGAGCTTGGGCTTGTCACCCCACCACTTCGGGTTCGGCACCTCTTCGTAGACGCCGCCCGTGTTGTCGACCTTCGAGTACATGAACGGGCCGTCAGAGGGCAGCGGCTTGGTGGCATACGCGTCGTTGAACTGCTTCGGGTCGCTCGCGATCGAGGCCGGCAGCGGGGCACCGAACAGGCTCTGCCAGTCGGCGAAGTCCGTGCCGAAGGTGACCGTGAACTCGGTGTCGCTCTTGATGTCGAACGAGGACACCTGGCTGTAGCCGTTCGAACTCGCGATGCTGAACTTGGTGTCCTTGCCGCTCATGGCGGCGAAGGTCGCCTGGTAGTCCTTCGAGGTGATCGGCGTGCCGTCCTGCCAGACCGCCTTCGGGTTCAGCTTGACGGTGACGACCTCGGGGCTCTTGCTGGTGAGCTCGACCGACTCGGCGTAGTCCTTGTCGACGGTGGGCGTGCCGTCTTCCTTGAAGACGATCGGGCCGCCGCTGGTCGGCGAGTTCTGCAGCGTGGTGTCGGACTCGTTGCCGTCGACGGTGAGCCCGTTGAAGTTCACGGGGACACTGGCGACGGGCAGGGTGATGGTGCCGCCCTGCTTGACGTCGGAGGCGGGGGCCGATGTCCAGCCCGTGGCGGGCAGCTCGGACGACGACTTGGCCGCGGACGGGTTCGACGTGGGCTTGTTGCCCTGGGCGCAGCCGGTCAGCAGCAGCGCTGTCGCGCCCAGCGCTGCCGTGGCAGCGAGGACACTCTTTCTGCGATTCATGGTGCGATTCCTCTTCCTCTTGGGGATGTTCCTCTTGGGGATGGCCCGCGTTGCAGTCGCGGGGGTCTAGGCGGCGAGCGTGTTCCGCTCGACGTGGTGGCAGGCGACCTCGACACGCGCCGGGGCGCCGTCGTGCCGCGCGAGCTCGGGGTCCTCGCTCTGGCAGAGCGCCTGGGCGTCCGAGGGCAGCAGCCGGTACAGCGGGCAACGGCTGCGGAACCGGCACCCGGCGAACTCGCTCGTCGGGCTCGGCAGGTCGCCCTGCAGCAGCACGCGCTCGCGCGCGCGCTCGATCGCCGGGTCCGGAATCGGCGCGGCCGAGATCAGGGCCTGGGTGTACGGATGCCTGGGCTCCCGGAACACGTCGGAGATCGGCCCCTGCTCGACGATGCGGCCGAGGTACATCACGGCGACCTCGTCGGCGATCTGCCGCACCACGGCCAGGTCGTGCGCGACGAAGAGCAGCGACAGCCCGAGCCGGACCTTGAGGTCCTCGAGCAGGTTGATGACGCCCGCCTGGATCGACACGTCGAGCGCGGAGACCGGCTCGTCGAGCACGAGGATGCGCGGGTCGGTGGCGAGCGCGCGGGCGATGCCGATGCGCTGCCGCTGGCCGCCCGAGAACTCGTGCGGGAACCGGTCGGCCATGGACGGGTCGAGTCCGACGAGCTCGAGCAGCTCGGCCACCTTCGCGTCGCGCTCGGCCTTCGGGACCTTGTGCACCAGCAGCGGCTCGGCGATCACCTCGCTGACCGGCAGGCGCGGGTCGACCGCGGCCATCGGGTCCTGGAAGACGATCTGGATGTCCTTCCGGAGCGCGAGGCGCTCGGCGCGCGACAGCTTGGAGACGTCGCGGCCGTCGACCGTGATCGACCCCTCCTGCGGGGCGACGAGCTCCATGATCTCGAGGATCGTCGTCGACTTTCCGCAGCCGGACTCCCCCACCAGCGCCAGCGTGCTGCCCGGGCGCAGGTCGAAGCTGATGCCGTCGACGGCGCGCACCGTGCCGACGCGGCGGCGGAACACTGCGCCGCGCATCAGCGGGAAGTGGCGCTTGAGCTCCTTCACCTCGAGCACCTTCTCGGTGCTCTCGGCGATCTCGTCGTCGACGAGTGCCTCGGGGCGCGGGAAGATCTCGGAGCGCACGAGCTCGCCGTTCGTGATCTCGGCACCCCGGTGGCAGGCGGCGGTGTGCGTGGCATCCGCCGGGTCGTACGAGATCAAGGCGGGCTCGATCTCGCGGCATTCGTCGATCGCGATGGGGCAGCGCGCCGCGAACGGGCAGCCGGCGGGCAGCGCCGCGAGCGACGGCGGGCGGCCTTCGAGCGGCACCAGCCGCTCGGTGCCCGCGGTCAGGATGTTCGGCACACTGCGCAGCAGGCCGATCGTGTAGGGCATGGTCGGCTCGGTGAACACCTGCTCGGTCGAGCCGAGCTCGACCAGCTTGCCTGCGTACATCACGGCGACGCGGTCGGCGTGGCCGGCGACGACGCCGAGGTCGTGCGTGATGAGCGAGACCGCAGCCCCCGTGATCCGCTTGGCCTCTTCGAGCACCTCGAGGATCTGCGCCTGGATCGTCACGTCGAGAGCCGTCGTGGGCTCGTCGGCGATGATCAGGCGCGGGTTGTTCGCGATCGCCATCGCGATCATGGCGCGCTGGCGCATGCCGCCCGAGAACTCGTGCGGGAACGCCTTGACGCGCCGCTTCGGGTCGGGAATGCCGACGATGCCGAGCAGCTCGACCGCGCGCGCCTCGGCGGCCTGCTTGGTCAGGGCCCTGTCGTGCAGACGCAGCGCCTCGGCGATCTGATCGCCCACGGTGTACACCGGGGTGAGCGCCGACAGGGGGTCCTGGAAGATGATCGAGATCTCCTTGCCGCGCACGCGGGAGAGCTCACGGTCGTCGAGCTGCAGCAGGGGGCGGCCGTCGAACCAGATCTCGCCGGTGACCTGGGCGGTCGTGGGCAGCAGACCCATCACCGCGAGCGACGAGACGGACTTGCCGCTGCCGGATTCGCCGACGATGCCGAGGAACTCGCCCTCGTTGATCTGGTAACTGATGCCACGCACGGCACGCACGTCGCCCGAGCCCTGCGGGAAGGTGACGGAGAGGTCCTTGACCTCGAGAAGGGGACGGGTCGGCTCAGCCACGGTTAGCTCCGCTCGTGGGGTCGACGGCGTCGCGGAACGCGTCGCCGATGAGGCTGATCGCGAACAGCAGGACGATCAGCACGGCGGCCGGGAACACGAACAGCCAGGGTCGGGTCAGCGCAGCGCCTGTCCCGTCGGAAAGAAGGGTGCCGAGCGACACGGCCGGCGGCTTCACGCCGAAGCCGAAGAAGCTCAGGCTCGTCTCGGAGAGGATCATCGCGGCGACGCCCAGGGTGGCGTCGATGATCAGCAGCGAGGCGATGTTGGGGATGATGTGCTTCGCGATGATCTGCGGCGTCGACATCCCCATGAAGCGCGCGGCCTTCACGAACTCGCGGTTCTTCAGCGAGCGGGTCTGACTGCGCACGACCTGGGCCATGATCATCCAGCTGAAGATCGACAGGAACAGCGTGAGGAACACCCACGACAGCTGCGTGAAGATCGGGCTGAGCAGCACGAGCAGGAAGAAGCTCGGCAGCACCAGCAGCAGGTCGATGACCCACGCGATCGACTTGTCGACGATGCCGCCGAGGTACCCGGCGACCGACCCGACGATCGCGGCGATGAGCGTCGACAGCGGGCCGGCGACGAGGCCGATGACGAGAGACTTCTGCAGACCCGAGATCGTCTGGGCATAGATGTCCATGCCGATCGAGTCGGTGCCGAACCAGTGCATCATCGTCGGGCCCATGCCCATGTTGTAGATGTCGCGGTCATCGGGGCCGTAGGGGTAGACCAGCGGGCCGAGATAGGCCCACGCCACCAGGAAGGCGAACAGGCCGACTCCCACCCAGAAGCGGGGCGTCGAGCGCAGTCGGCGCCAGATCAGGCCGCCGCGCGAGAGCGGCTTGCGCCGCCCCTGCTCGGCGGGCGTGAGCTCGGGCTCGAGAGCCGCATCGGGCTCTTCGGCGAGAAGGGTTTCG
Source organism: Gryllotalpicola sp. CP2-P1 (assembly GCF_057512245.1). Classification (NCBI taxonomy): domain Bacteria; kingdom Bacillati; phylum Actinomycetota; class Actinomycetes; order Micrococcales; family Microbacteriaceae; genus Gryllotalpicola; species Gryllotalpicola sp. CP2-P1. The sequence continues at coordinate 1,389 of NZ_JBLRDT010000036.1, read as the reverse complement.
GAAAGCGACATCGCTCAGCTCCTCACCCTCGGGTCGAGTGCGGCATACAGCACCTCGGAAAGCGTCGACGAGCACAGGATCAGCACCGCGGTGAACAGGGTCGACCCCGCCACGGCGTTGATGTCGCTCGTATTGATGGATGTCAGCAGCAGCTCGCCCATGCCGTGCCACGAGAACACGATCTCGAGCATCGACGCGCCGGCCACGAGGGTGCCGAAGCTGTACGCGAAGAACGTCGACATGGGGATGAGCGCGACGCGCACGCCGTGGCGGATCAGGGCGGCGCCGCGCGTGCGGCCCTTCGCCCGAGCCGTACGGATGTAGTCCGCGCCGAGAACGTCGAGCATGACGTTGCGCTGGTAGCGGGAGTAGGAGGCCGCGCTCGTGAGCACCAGCACGATCGTCGGAAGCAGCAGGTGCGCCGCCCGATCACCGAACTGGGTGAAGAACCCGCCGGAGATGCCCGCCGAGTACTGCCCGGTGAAGGTGATCAGCTGGTGGCCGATCGCACGGTTCAGCGCGGTCGCGGCGATCATCAGGAAGATCGCGATGACGAACGTCGGGGTCGAGAAGACGATGTACGACAGGTAGGTCACGATCGAGTCGGACGCCTTGTATTGCCGCACGGCGCCCCAGACGCCGAGCACGACGCCGAGCACGGCGCCGATGATCGAGCCGATGAGTAGCAGCTGAAGGCTGATGCCGGCGCGCTCCCAGATCACCCGGCTGATCGGCTCGCTGTTGATGGCGAGGCCGAAGTCGCCGTGCAGGACACCGGAGAACCAGTGCCAGAGGCGCTCGATGAGCGGCACGTCCGGGTTCACCCCGAACTTGTTCAGGATGTTCTGCAGCGAGTGCGGGTCGACCGGTGGGTTGCGACCGAGGTACTTCGCGGTCGGGTTCAGCGAGAGGCTCGCGAGGACATAGGCGAGGCAGCTGGCGATGACCGTCAGGATGACGTAGTTGACGATCCGCCGAACGAGATAGACGAACACCGGACGTTACCGCGCCCCGTGGCCCGCCTTCCCTGAGGTGGCCCGACACCACTCCGCGCGGTCGGAAGCGGCCTGCGCAAGAAGTGAAAATGCCATGTGAGTGTTCCTTGATGTGTTGCGGGGAGGAACTCTGGAGTGTGCGAATCCAGGAGTTGCTTCACACTACACACGGCTGACAGGCGGTCAACAACTTATCCGCCGCATCGTTTCACGATGTTTACACGGGTAGCGGGGCGTTAACAATCGCGCGGATGCCTCGCCACGACGGATTCCGTTGCGGGTGCCGTCCGCTCCGCTCAGAAGGCGAGGGCCTCGATCACCACGGCGACGACGAGAACGGCCCCGATCACAAGCGGAATCGTGTCCCAGCGGCGGCTCACCGGCGCGTTCAGCA
>NZ_JBLRDT010000358.1:0-1511 GCF_057512245.1 Gryllotalpicola sp. CP2-P1 | reverse complement strand
CCCGTGAACGCCCGGCGGCTGTGGACGGCAGACCTGGGGGCCTCGGTGTACGGCCAGCCGGTCGCGATCGGCGACACCGTGATCGCCGGTACGGAGGGCAATCGCGTCGTCGCCCTCGAGCGCACGACCGGGCGGCAGCTGTGGTCGTATTCGCTCGGCACGCCGCTCACGAACGTCGCGAGTCGCGCCGGCTGCGGCAACATCGACCCGCTCGGCATCACCTCTTCGCTTGCGATCGACCCCGCGCGCGGCGAGGTCTTCGCGGTCGGCGAGGTCGTCGACGACGGCGGGGCGGTGCACCATCGCCTCGTCGGACTCGCCGTCTCGGACGGGGCGGTCATGCTGAGCGAGAACGTCGACCCTCCGCTCGGTGCGGGCGAGCAGCCGATCCACCTGCTGCAGCGCGCGGGGCTCGCCGTCGGGAACGGCCGCGTCTACATCGGCTACGGCGGCAACATCGGCGACTGCGGCTTCTATCACGGGTGGCTCGTCGGGGCATCCGAGACCGCGAAGGGCGACCTCGTGAGCTTCAAGGTCGCCCCCGACGGCGAGGGCGGCGCGATCTGGCTCTCGGGTGGCGCACCCGCGATCGGCGCCGACGGCAGCGTCTATGTGACGACGGGCAACGCCAACCCGTTCCCGCCCGGCCAGGACAGGCTGCAGTACACCGAGAGCGTCGTGAAGCTGACGCCGAGCCTCGACGTGGTCGCCGCGTTCAAGGACCCGGATGCCGGCGGCGACGAGGACCTCGCGACCGGCAACCCGGTGCTCCTTCCGGGCGTCGTCTTCGCCGTGGGCAAGACGGATGTCGGCTACGCGCTGCGCTCCTCCGACCTCGGGCGAGTCGCCGAGGTGCGCGGAGTGTGCGGCAGCGACCCCGACGGCGGCCCCGCCTACGACCCCGCGACGAAGCGGCTGTTCGTGCCGTGCCGCGGCGGGGGCATCCAGGTCATCGAGACCGCATCGTGGAAGCTGGGCCCGCGCGTCTCTGGAGCGAACAGCGCTCCCATCGTCGTCGGCGACACCGTCTGGGCGACCACGTACCCCGACGGCGGGCTCGTGGCGTTCGGCGCATCCTCCGGGCGCGGCACGACGCACCTCGAGACGGGGCCCGTGCCGAACTTCGCGACGCCGTCGTTCGCCGGCGGCGTGCTGCTTCTCGGTACGAGGTCGGGAGTCGCGGCGTTCGGCCGCTGACCGGTTGCGCGGCGCGCTGCCGCGCCGCGCCGCGCCCCGGTGCCCTGCTGCAGGGGCTTCGAGGCGACGGGTCGGCTACAGCGCCTGTTCGAGGGCTGGGGAGGAGGCGCGGAAGAAGGCGGCGAGGCCGTCGCGGCCCGAGACTCCGAGCTTGACGCGGGCGTGATGCAGGTGTGACTCGACGGTGCGCACCGAGAGGTACAGCTCGGCCGCGATCTGGGCATTGGTGCGGCCCGTCGCAGCGAGCCGGGCCACGAGGATCTCGCGTGCGCTCAGCAGCTTCCACGCCGCCGCATGCAGGGCGGGCGCGATGG
>NZ_JBLRDT010000357.1:0-1517 GCF_057512245.1 Gryllotalpicola sp. CP2-P1 | reverse complement strand
CGGCTCGATGAGGCACTGGTCCGCGTCACACGGCGCTTCCTTCGCGACGACATCGTCCCCATGCTCGAGGCGCTCTCGGATTCGAGCTGGCTCGACTTCGTCCTGGCCAGCGCTGTTCCCGACCGTCTGACTGAGGAGCTCGCCGTCGCCATCACGGGGGACGAGCGCGCGGGCGAGCGGCTGGAACGCCTTGTCGCCGAGACGATGCTGATCGCCTCGAGCGAGGAAGGCGAACCCGCGTACCGCTGGCGCGCGAATCACCGCGCCGCGCTGAGGCAGGAGTTCGAGAAGCGCGACCCCGCCGGCTTGCGCCGGGTGCACGAGCGCGCCTCGGCATGGCACTTCGACCGCGGCCAGGCTGCAGAGGCCCTCGCCCACGCGCACCTCGCCCAGGATTGGGCCGCCGTCGTGCGCACGGTCGAGCAGTACTGGACCCGTCTCATGTACGAGAACTACGCGGAGACCCGCACGGCACTGCGCGACGCCCCGGTGTCGGTCGTCAGCAGCAGCATCGCCGCGGTGGCCATACGCGACATCTTCATGCTGCGCTGGCGTGTGGGCGACGACCTGCTTCTCGAGGCCGCCCGCGCATCGCGACTGAGCGAGCCGCACTGGATCGAGACGCTTCCTATCCCTGCCTGGGATCGGGCGATCACCGACGCCACGGCCGTCATGATCGCCCTGCGCACCCGCGGGGAGCTGCCGCTCGCGCAGCGCTTTGCCGAGAGCATCGACGCCGCCCTCAATTCGTGGCTCACGATCGCCGGCGTTCCGGGGCTCGGCCTGTCCAGCGACGCGCTGCACGCCATGCTTCACGTCGGAATCACGCGCACGTTCGCCGACGATCACGACGGAGCGGTCGAGACGCTGCGGCGCACCTATCGCTTCAGTCCGCGAGCTACCGGCGACCCGTCCGCCCCCAATGCGGCGGTCAAGACCGCGGTGGCGTACTCGCTGGCCGGTGACACCCGGCAGGTCGAGGACTGGCTCGGCCGCAGCGGTGGCGACGACGTCGAAGTGTGGCCCCTCGGCGCGCTGCGCGCGCAGCGCGCGCTCGCCGGCGCCCTCGCGGCGATCGAGAGCGGAGAGCGAGACGAGGCCCGGCGGCTGCTCGGCCTCTTGGAGACGCGCACCCCGAACGAGTATGTCTGGGAGACGGCCTACGTCTACGCGCAGGCGCGTTTCGACCTTGTCTGGGGCGACCGGCAGCTGCGCCTGCGAGAGCTCGCTCGCGAGCGCGAACGCCTGCAGCGGTGGCTCGAGCCGGGCTCGACCCTTGGGCCGCTCGTCGATTCCGTCGAGGCCGAGCTGCAGCTCGCGCTGGGAAACGGCACTCGCGCGCACGCGCTGCTCGCGGCATCCGATCACCCCCGGCTGCTCGCGCCGCGCGCTCTGCTCGCCCTGCTGAGCGGCGGAAACGACGAGGTCGTGCGCATCGCGACGGCGGCGCTGAGCTCGCCCACGATCATCGCGCGCGATCAGACGCAGCTGCAGGCGCTGAGGGCCGTCGCGCAGGT
>NZ_JBLRDT010000356.1:0-1522 GCF_057512245.1 Gryllotalpicola sp. CP2-P1 | reverse complement strand
ACTTCGCCCTCCGGGGTCGAGTGCCGCACGAGCGTCGCCCCGGCCGGAACCTCGATGCGGCCGCCCTCGCCGAGGTATGCGGTGCGGATCAGGATCGGCGCATCGAGGGCGTAGCTGTGCCGGTCTCCATTCGGCTGCGCCGAGTCGACCAGCGATGCAGGCTGCGCCGAGTCGACCAGCGCGGCAGGCTGCGCCGAGTCGACCGGCGCTGCGCTCGGCTCGAAGAGCGCGAGCACGCCCGCGTAGTAGCCGCGCCCCTTCGGCTCGTGTCGTGCGATCACGGTGCAGGCGTTCTGCAGCGGCGAGCCCGTGACGGTCGGCGCGAACATCGTGCGCCGCAGGGCCTCGCGAACATCGAGCGAGGTGCGGCCCTCGAGCAGGTACTCGGTGTGGGTGAGGCGCGACATCTGCTTGAGATAGGGCCCGAGGATGCGGCCGCCCGCGGGGCATACCGCGCTCATCATCTTCATCTCCTCATCGACGACCATGAAGAGCTCCTCGCTCTCCTTCACGTCGGCGAGGAAGTCGAGCACGCCGGCGCGGGTGGGGCCGCCCGCGGGGTGCCGGTAGGTGCCGCTGATCGGGTTCATCATCGCGACGCCGTCGCGCACCGAGAGGTGGCGCTCGGGGGTCGCCCCGACCATCGACAGCGCGCGGCCGCCGGGCAGGTGCACGGCGAACGTCCAGTACGCACCCGACTCGTCGGTGAGCAGGGCGCGGAACCACGACAGCAGGGCGGGTACGGCCGGGGCATCCGTATGCCCCACGAACGAGCGCTTGACGACGAAGTTGGCGCCCTCGCCCCGCCCGATCTCGTCGTCGATCACCCGGCGCACGATGCGCGCGTACTCCTCATCGGGCACGTCGAACCCCTGCGCCTCCGCGGGCGCGGGCACGGCGGGCAGCGCGGCGAGCACGTCGAGCAGGGGCATCCGCTCGCTCTCGCTGACGATCAGGCTGCGCAGCGGCGCGCCGTCGTCGTGCGCGGCGAACCCGCGCTCGCGCACCTGCCGGAACGGCACGGCCGAGAGCACGGGTCGCCCGTCGAGGGGGATGTCGGCGAGCCGGTCGACGTCGACGACCTCGCCGGTGAGCACCTCGACGTCGGGGCCGCCGTGGCGGCGCAGCAGCGCGAAGGGGAGTTCGCCGTCTGAGGCGGCGATGCGTGAGAGCAGGGGGTGGTCCATGGCAGTCCTCGTGGTCTGCCGCCGGTCGGGACCTTCGCCCCGCTACGCGAAACGACCGCCCCGAGAGGCGGTCGTCGTGTGGTCACGCGTCGGCTCGCCTAAGAGGCGAGCCACCAGTTCTGGGCGAGGCGCGTGTGCATGCCAGGGACAGTAGCACGGTCGGGATAGCCTGCGCACATGTCGACGCCCCACCACCCCGTCGGCCGCAGATCAGCCGCCGTCTACCGGCGTCGACGCCTCATGGTGCTCCTGATCCTGCTCGCGATCATCGCGGGCGTTCTGCTGCTCATCTTCCGCCCGGGCTCCGGGGGTCCCGCGACGGCCGGCGACGGCGG
>NZ_JBLRDT010000355.1:0-1538 GCF_057512245.1 Gryllotalpicola sp. CP2-P1 | reverse complement strand
AGCTCTGCGACTGGCTCGGCGTGAGCGACGAGCTGTTCCACGACCCCGAAGCCTTCGCGATCGTGCCGATGGACTTCTACTACCCCGGCAAGGCCGCGAGCGGCTCGGGCGATCTGCCGCCCCGCGCGGGGTTCGCCGCGAAGTGGCATCCCCTGATTCTCGGCGAGCTGCCCGACGTGCGGCTCACGATCCTGATCGGCGCGTACGCGCAGCGGTTCTATCTCGGTGCGCGCCGCGGCGCGACGCTCACCGACACCGTGCGCGCGTGGCGCAGCTACCTGCCCGAGTACTTCCCGCTGGTGCATCCCTCGCCGCTCAACTTCCGGTGGCAGGCGCGCAACCCGTGGTTCGTCGACGAGCTCGTGCCCGAGCTGCGCGCGTCCCTCGCGGCGGCGCTGGCATAACGCGCGGCCGCGCGGACCGCGTGGTGCGGCCGTGATTCCCCCTGGTCGCCGCGGCGGCGGGCGGATAGCTTTGCGCTCATGAGCATCCCGTCTTCGCCAGACGAATTCCGCGACGCGCTGCGGCTCGAGGCCGCCGGCCTCGCGAAGAGAGCCATCAACGGGGTGCGCCTCACCTTCGGGATCGCCGGTGCGGTCGCCGTGATCGTGGGCGCGCTGCTGCTGATCTGGCCCAACCACACCATTCCCGTGCTGGCGTTCCTGTTCGGCATCTATCTCGTGATCACGGGTGGTGTGCGGCTCGTGCTCGGCATCTTCGGCCGCAGTCTGGGCACGGGTCACCGCGTGCTGAACGTGCTGCTCGGCACGCTGCTCGTCGTCGGTGGGGTCATCGCGCTGCGCGATGTCGCGGTCGCCTCGGCGACGCTGCTGCTCATCATCGCGATCGTGGTCGGGGTCGCGTGGATCGTCGAAGGCATCATGGCCATCACCGAGTCCGGGGCGTCGCGGAAGCAGGGCTGGTCGGTCGCCTACGGCATCATCAGCATCCTCGGCGGGGTGGCCGTGCTGGCCGTTCCCGGGTGGTCCGGATTCTGGCTGCTGATGGTCGCCGCCGTCATCCTGATCATCCTGGGGCTGCTCGGTCTGATGCGCGCGTTCACCTTCGGGCGCGACGCGCTGAAGGCCCTGTAGCGACCTCTTCAGGCACCGACTCGACGATCGCGATTCCGCTGCCGCGCAGCCGGCGGCGCTCGTCGGCGAGGAACCCGAGCAGCCGGTCGCGGGTGCCATGGCTGTGCGCCGTGACGAGTGCGACCGCCCGGTCGGCGTCGCGGGCGGCGACGGATGCCACGATCTCGAGGTGCTCCGCCCGGGCGCGGTCGCGCGACGCCGCGGTGCTTGCCGAGAGCCAGCGCACACGCAGCAGCCGAGTGAGCACCTGGCTCATTCCATCGGTGAGAAACGGGTTACCCGACAGGCCCGCGAGCGCCACGTGGAAGTCCGTGCCGTCTTGCAGAGACGTCTCTCGCCCCGAGGCGGCGCCGCTTGCGGCATCCGCCCCCTCGTCGGCGTCGCGGGCCGCCTCGGGGGGTGCATCGCGGTGCGCGTCGGCGATCAGGCGCAGCGCCTCGAGCT
>NZ_JBLRDT010000354.1:0-1541 GCF_057512245.1 Gryllotalpicola sp. CP2-P1 | reverse complement strand
CGACGGGGAGGGGGTCGGGGTGGCCGCCGCGACGCCCGGGGTTCCCACGGTGACGGCCGCCGCGAGAGCGGCCGCGAGAGCAGCGGTGACGGCGAGGCGGGGGCCGGGGAGTCGAGGCACGCTCACATGCTAGGGACAGCCTCGGACATCCGACAGGGGAACGCCGTTACCTGCCCGGCCGCCCCGCCGGCCGACCCGCCAGCCGCTAGCGTTGCCCGTATGACGCGACCCCTGTCCGGCACCCAGTACGAGCTCACCTTCGGCGACTACAGCGCCACCATCGCGTCGGTCGGCGCCTCTCTGCGCACGCTGACCCACCGCGGCCGCGACCTCGTCGTGCCCTTCGACGCCGACAGCGTGCGGCCCGCGTATCGCGGCGCCGCGCTCGCCCCGTGGCCGAACCGCATCGGCGGCGGCGCGTACCGCTTCGACGGGGTCCTGCAGCAGGTTCCGCTCACCGAGCCCGAGCGCGGCAACGCGCTGCACGGCCTCGCCACGTGGCTCGACTTCGGCGCCATCGAGCAGACCCCGTCGCGGGTGACGCTGGGCGCGACCATCGTCGCCCAGCCCGGCTATCCCCATCGCGTCGACGTCGAGGTCGTGTACGAGCTCGGGGCCGACGGGCTGCGTTCTGCGATCACGGGCGTGAACACGGGGCCGGATGCCGCCCCGTGGGGCACCGGCCCGCACCCCTACCTCGTGGCCGGCCCCGGCCTGGTCGACGACTGGTCGCTGCTGCTTCCCGCCGACGAGGTGCTCGAGGTCACCCCTGACACGCTGCTGCCGCTCGGCCTGGCATCCGTCGACACCGCGAACGACGGCGCGTGGGACTTCCGCGAGTCGCGCCAGATCGGCAGCGTCTTCATCGACCACGCGTTCACGTCGCTGGCGCGGGATGCCGCCGGCCGCGCGTCCGTCGAAGTCCGCGCCGCGGGCGGCGAGGGCGTCGCGATCACCTGGGACGCGGCGTGCCCCTGGGTGCAGGTGCACACGGCCGACCAGCCGCAGCCCGAGCTGCACCCCGAGCTGCACCGCGTCGGCCTCGCGGTCGAGCCGATGACCTGCCCGCCCGATGCCTTCAACTCGGGCACCGACCTGATCGTGCTCGGTCCCGGCGAGTCGCACACCGCGGGCTGGACCATCTCGGCGCTGTAGACGCGCCCGCCCCCCGTTCGGGGGTCGGTGTGGTTAGGGTGGAAGAGCTCCACCCCCGCCGCCGACCCCGACGAGGAGGGCCATGCCTACGACAACCGGGCTGCCCGGCGCGACGATCGAGATCGCCGGCCTGACGAAGCGATTCGGCCGCGTGAAGGCCGTGGACGATCTGACGTTCGGCGTGCAGCCGGGTCGCGTGACCGGATTCCTCGGGCCGAACGGCGCGGGGAAGACGACCACCCTGCGCATGCTGCTCGGCCTCGAGCGCCCCAGCTCGGGGAAGGCGACCTTCAACGGCGTGCGCTACCGGCGGCTGCGCCGCCCGCTCATGACCGTGGGCGCCGCGCTCGAGGCGTCGAGCTTCCACCCCGGCCGCAGCGCCCGCG
>NZ_JBLRDT010000353.1:0-1565 GCF_057512245.1 Gryllotalpicola sp. CP2-P1 | reverse complement strand
GTTCGCGGCGATGACCCCATCGCCGACGAGCGCCACGGTCAGCTCGGCCGAGGAGTCCCCTGCGCTCACGCCGTCGTCACCCCGACGCGCTGCACCAGGCGGTCGAAGGCCCGCGCGGCCCGCCCGAACGCCGCGGGGCCGCTGAAGCCGCCGAGCGTGAAGCCCTCGGCGAGGTGCGGCTCGAGGCTCGCGAAGCCCGCATAGCCGGCGTCGCGCAGGGCCGTCACCGTCTCGAGCAACTCGCCGTCGCCCTCGCCGGCCGGAACGACCTCGCCCGTGTCGGCGAGCGCGTCCTTCACCTGCAGGTAGTCGACATAGGGGGCGAGCTGCACCCACCCCTCGGTGAAGGGCTTCACGCCGCACTGCACGTAGTTCGCGTTGTCCCACGCGAGCCGCAGGCTGTCGCTGCCGACCGACTCGACCAGGTCGAGCACGCGGGCGGGCACATCGCCGTAGATCTCCTTCTCGTTCTCGTGTAGCAGCACCACGCCTTCGGCCTCTGCGAGGTCGGCGAGTGCGCGCAGGCGCTCGAGAACGGCGTCGCGGATGCCTTCCGGCGTCTGCCCGTCGCCCCGGTAGAACGAGAAGATGCGCACATACCGCGACTCGAGCCGGTGGGCGACGCGGATGACGCGGCGCAGTCGCTCGACCTCATGCTCGACGGGCAGCGCGACGTCGACCTTGCCGATGGGCGAGGCGATGGCCGAGACGCCGAAGCCGGCCTGCGAGATCGCCGCAGCGAGGGCATCCGCCCGCTCATCGTCGAAGTCGGCGACGTTCACGCCCCACGCGCTGCGCACCTCGATGTGCCGTGCGCCGAGCGCTTCGAGCACCGCGAGCTGAATGGCGGGGTCGGGCGAGATCTCGTCGCCGAAGCCGGAAAGGGTCCAGACGTCGGTGTCGCTCACGGGGTTCACGCTAGGCACCGGCACACGCAGCCGGCAACCGTTTGCCATTCTTTGCAAGCCGTGCTTGCATCGGGGAATGGCTTCCCAGGCACCGTCGCCGGGCCGACGCCCCACGCTCGCCGACGTCGCCGCCGCGAGCGGCGTCGCGATCTCCACCGTCTCGCGCGCCCTGACGCGCCCCGAGCGCGTGAACCCCCTCACCCGCCACCGCATCGAAGAGGCCGCGACCGCCCTCGGCTACGCGCCGAACACGACGGCGCGGGCCCTCACGTCGGGGCGCACGCGCACCGTGGCTGTGCTCGTCTCGGACGTGACGAACCCGTTCTACTTCGGCATCATCCGCGGCACGCAGCAGGAGCTGAGGACCGCCGGCTACACCCAGCTGCTCGTCGACACCGAGGAGTCCGACGAGCTCGAGGACGCGATGCTCGAACGGCTCAGGGCGTCCTACGACGGGGCGATCGTCGCCGCGTCGCGGCTCAGCGACCGCCGCCTTGCCGAGCTCGCCGCACGCATTCCGCTCGTCGCGATCAACCGCCAGACCCGCGGGGTCGCGAGTGTCTTCATCGACACTCCGACGGGCATCGCACAGGCCGTCGAGCATCTTGTCTCGCACGGCCACGGCAGGATCGCCTACGTCGCCGGGCCGCCGAAGTC
>NZ_JBLRDT010000352.1:0-1569 GCF_057512245.1 Gryllotalpicola sp. CP2-P1 | reverse complement strand
ACGAGCGCGGTCGACGCCGTGCAGGGCACGCAGGAGACGGCGAACACGCTCGCCGTGCAGGCCGTGACCGGCAACCTCGACGACATCGCCGACGCGACGATCGCCGCCACCCGCGCGCAAGTGACCATGGAGCTCGCGAGCACGGTGCGCAACAAGGCGGTCGACGCGTTCAACCAGATCATGAACATGCAGGCCTGACACGATGCCCGCTCCCCTCGCCGCCTTCTTCCGCCGCCTCGGCGACTACGTGCGCGGCTTCAGCGCCGCGCAGCGCACCGTCGCGATCATCGGCATCGCCGCTGTCGTGCTCGGCGGCATCGCCCTCGCCAGCTGGCTCAGCAAGCCGTCGTACGCCCCGCTGTTCACGGGGCTGCAGGCCTCGGACGCCTCGGCGCTCGTCGACCAGCTGACGAGCGACGGCGTGCCCTACCAGCTGGAGGACGGCGGCTCGAGCGTGCTCGTGCCGCAGGACAAGGTGTACGCAGAGCGCCTCAAGGCCGCGTCGAACAACCTGCCCTCGAACACGACGAGCGGCTACGCACTGCTCGACAACATGGGGGTGACGACGAGCCAGTTCCAGCAGGACGTCACCTACAAGCAGGCGATGGAGGACGAGCTCGCGTCGACCATCGAGGCGATGGACGGCGTGAAGACGGCCTCGGTCAAGCTCGCGATCCCCGAGCAGACCGTCTTCACGGACGAGAAGAGCGACCCCACGGCATCCGTGTTCGTCGCGACGACCGGCAAGCAAGATCTCAGCGACGACCAGGTGGACGCGATCGTGCACCTCACGAGCGCCTCGATTCCCGACATGAAGCCGGCGGATGTCAGCGTGGTCGACGCCCAGGGCAAGGTGCTCTCGGCGATCGGCGGCACGACGACCGACGCCGCCGGCAAGAGCCAGACCGCCTACGAGGCGAAGACCCAGCAGTCGCTGCAGGCCATGCTCGACACGATCGTCGGGCCCGGCAACTCGACGGTCGCCGTCTCGACCGACGTGAACTCGAGCACGGCGCAGCAGACCTCGACCGAGTTCTCGGTGCCGACGGGGTCCCCCGCCGCGACCGAGAGCGCGCAGAGCGAGCAGTACAGCGGCTCGGGCGCTGCCGGGTCGACCGGCGTGCTGGGCCCCGACAACATCGCGGGGCCGACGGATGCCGCAGGCGACGGCTCCTATACGAACAGCGGCACCACCAAGACCAACGCGCTCAACCAGACCACGACGAAGACCACGACGCCGCCCGGCGCCGTCACCCGCCAGACGGTCTCGGTCGCCGTGAGCCAGAAGGCCGCGAAGGGCGTCGACCTGAACGGGCTCACGCAGCTCGTCGAGTCGGCGGCGGGCTACGACGCCAAGCGCGGGGACATCGTCACGGTGCAGGCGGTGCCGTTCAGCACCTCCGCCGCCGCGGCGGCGCAGAACGCGCTCGACGACAGCGCCGCGCAGCAGCAGGCCGAGGCGAAGCAGAAGCTGCTCATGAACCTCGGGCTCATCGGCGGCATCGTCGCCGTGCTGATCGCGGCGATCGTCGCACTGATCGTGACGCGCCGCCGCGGCGGCCGCCGCGA
>NZ_JBLRDT010000351.1:0-1584 GCF_057512245.1 Gryllotalpicola sp. CP2-P1 | reverse complement strand
CCGCACGCGGTAACCCAGGGTGTGCTCGCGCGCGGCGCGATCGGCGGTGAGCTCGTAGTGCACGGGAGCCGCAGCGGCGGCATCCGTCGCCTGCTCCCCCGCCATCGCGCGCGGCCGGCGATCCCAGGCCCACGCCGCGAGCGCAAGCAGCGGCAGGCCCATCACGACGACATCGGGATTCCCCGAGACGATGCCCGCGGCGGCGGTGAGGAATCCGACCACGATCGCGCCCGTCTGCGCGATCGTGAGCCTCCAGCGCGGCTGGGGTGCGCCGGGCCGCGGCGTGCTCATGCCCGGGAGCCGACCCCGCCGGCGTCGCCGACCCCGACGGCGGGCGGCCCCGCGACCACGTTCACGAGTTCGGTGACGACGTCGCGCGGGTTGACCCCGGTGGCCCACGCCTGGGCCGTGAGCGAGAGCCGGTGCGCGAGCACGGGGATGGCGACCGCCTTGACGTCGTCGGGCGTCACGTAGTCACGGCCGGCGATGACTGCGCGGGCGCGGGCGACGAGCATCAGCCCCTGCGACCCGCGCGGTGAGGCGCCGACCTGCACCGAGGGGTGCGTGCGCGTCGCGACGGCGAGGTCGACGCAGTAGCCCGCGATGTCGGGGTCGACGTGCACCGCCTCGACCCCTGCCTGCATGGCGGCGAGCGTCTCTGCCGTGACCACCGGCTCGACGTTCGCGACCTCGTGCCGGCGCTCGACGCGCGCGAGCAGCACCTGCCGCTCACCATCGCGCCCCGGGTACCCGACCGCGAGCCGCACCATGAAGCGGTCGAGCTGCGCCTCGGGCAGCTGGTAGGTGCCCTCGAACTCGATCGGGTTGCTCGTCGCAACGACGTGGAACGGCTTCGGCAGCGGGAAGCTGCGCCCTTCGACGGTGACCTGCCCCTCGGCCATCGCCTCGAGCAGCGCCGACTGCGTCTTCGGCGAGGTGCGGTTGATCTCATCGGCCAGGAACAGTCCGGTGAAGACGGGGCCCTCGCGGAAGACGAACTCGCCCGTGCTCGGCTGGTAGACGTAGGACCCCGTGATGTCGGAGGGCAGCAGGTCGGGAGTGCACTGCAGCCGACGGAAGCGCAAGCCAAGCGCCGAGGCGATGCTGCGTGCGGCGAGCGTCTTGCCGAGACCCGGCACGTCCTCGAAGAGCACGTGGCCGCCCGCCAGAATCGTCGCGAGCGCGGCTATGAGCGGCTCGCGCATGCCGACGACGACGCTGCCGACCCGGTCGAGCACCTCGTTCGCGAGCCGCGAGATCTCGGCGATCGGCAGAGCGTCGGCGGGCGCCCCCGCGCCTCGGGCGTCGGCCATCGGTGCGTCGGTCATGTCGGCTCCTTCATCGGGGCGAGGCGGCGCCCGGCAGCTCGACCCGATCGAGGGCGTCGAGCGTCGCCAGCAGCGCTGCCTGGCTGGGCATGTTCGACACGTTACTGTGCAGCGTCGCGTATGCGCGCGCACCGATCAGGCCTTCGACCCGCGAGCGATCGGATGCCGCGTCGAGGTCGAGGCCTCGCTGCGCCAGACGCCCGCGGGCGATGCCGCGAACCCGCTCGAGCGCGCGCGGCTGCACGCGCCCCTTGAG
>NZ_JBLRDT010000350.1:0-1586 GCF_057512245.1 Gryllotalpicola sp. CP2-P1 | reverse complement strand
CGCGACGGGGTGCAGCCGCCCGGCGCGGGGAACGAGCTTTGCGGGATCTGCGCCCTCGAGATCGCGATACGAGACGAAGCCGCTGCCGCCGGGGAAGGTGCCGAGCCACAAGGGACCGATTCGCGTCACGGCGGCGGCGCCGCGCATCTCCGCTTCGGTGCGCAGCTCGCGGTCATAGGCGGCGACAAGGTGTGCCGTCGCTCGCATCACGGAGGGCATCTTCGCACGACTCACGGCCGGGCCCCGCCCGCGTCGTCCAGCATGGCGTGCAGGCGCTCGAACACGTCGCCGTTGCGCAGGCCGTCGTGCTCGAACTCGTTGGTGACCCACGCGTGGAGATTGCCGACCGACTTGGCGGTGTCGAGCTGCAGGCCGGAGTCGACGTACATGTCGTCGAAGTAGACCGCCGCGAAGACCGGCACTTCGTTGGCGGCGAGCCGATCGAGGTCGTAGAGCACCGGCCACTCGGTGCGCTCGTGCATGACGTGCGCCGCCGCCTCGAACGGCCGCAGCGCGGCGAGCTCGGCGAACTGCCAGGGGTAGATCATCTCGCCGGTGAAGAGCAGGGGCCGGGCGGATTCCGCGAACTGCGGCAGCTCGTCGCGCACGGTCTGGGCGGCCCATGCGCTCGCACCCGCCTCTGGGCCGCTCAGGTAGATGGCCTCCTGCAGCACCGCATAGAGCGGGTTCGTCGTGAACGAGGTGGCGTCGGCCACCTGGGCGAGGAAACCGGCGTCGAACTCGTCGCCCGACGCGTCGAACGCCTCGTCGAGCAGCCAATGCAGCTGCTCGTAGCCGGGATGCTTCATGCCGAAGCCCATTCCGAGGGTCTGGAACCGGCGCACGGTCAGCAGATCGCCGTCGGGCAGCACCGCCGGCTCGACCGCGAGCCTCTCGGCGATGCGCTCGACGACTGCCCCGTCACCGGGGTAGCGGCGGCGGTACTCGGCGTTCTTCGCCTCGACGCGCGGGTAGGTGCGCCGGTAGACGATCTCGGCGCCGTTGCGGGCCACCGATGAGAGGCCGCCCGTGACGAGGCAGGCCGCGAGCCCGTCCGGGGCGAGCGAGAGGTAGCTCAGGGTGAGGAATCCCCCGTAGCTCTGCCCCAGCGTCGTCCAGCGCCGCGCACCGAATTCGTGCTGCCGCAGGTGCTCGGCGTCGCGCACGATCGAATCCGCTCGGAAGTGCGCGAGGTGGTCGGCCGCGGCCTGCGCCGACGGGAAGCGTGAGATCGTGCGCCCGTCGATCCGGGTGCTGCGGCCCGTGCCGCGCTGGTCGAGCAGCACGACGCGGTAGCGCTTGAGCGCCTCGGCGACCCAGCCCGACGCCGACAGCGGGCGCGGGCCCTTGCCGCCGGGGCCGCCCTGCAGGAAGAGCAGGTAGGGCAGGTCGTCGCGGCGCCTCGTCGGCGCGACCAGCTCGCGGGCGAAGACCGTGAGCTCGCCGGCATCCGGTCGATCCCAGTCCAGCGGCACCACGACCTCGTGGTCGCGCACGTGCAGTCCCGGAATCGTGTACTCGGCGGTGACGGTCATGCCCCCAGCCTGCCAGCGTCACCGCCCACGACGTGCGCGCAGTGGCCGGGC
>NZ_JBLRDT010000349.1:0-1597 GCF_057512245.1 Gryllotalpicola sp. CP2-P1 | reverse complement strand
CCTGCGCACCTCGAGCACGCCCGCGAGCGCGGCCAGTACCGCGATCACAACGGCCAGCACGACGAACAGGAACGCCTTGTCACCATGGCCGAAGACCCTGATGACGGCCTCTTTCATGGCGCCCGGCGTCAGGTCGATCACGGCCGAGCCGACGACCACCAGGGGGCTGAAGGCGCGGGCGGCGATCGCGGCGACGAGGCCGCCGGCGCCGAGCCCGAGCAGCACGGCGGCCACTCCCGCCAACGCGGGCCGCCACTGCCGTCGCCCGCCGCTGCTGCTCACGTGATCACGCTAAGCCCGCGTGCTTTGAACCTCGTCCGAATCCTCGCCGACGAGCTGCTTGTAGACGACCCGCTCGTGGTACGTGTACCGCAGCAGGAAGCCGATCAGCAACAGGACGCCCTGCGTCAGAACGGTGTGGTTGTGCAGGTGCAGCAGCTCGACGGCGGCCCAGAGCACGAAGGTGCGCACCGCCGACTCGATCGCGTTGAACCCGGCCGAATGGCCGAAGCGCCACCACAGCTTTCGGGCGCCCGCCCGCAGGTCGTGGTACAGGAAGTGCTCCTGGGCGATGAAGTTCCCGACGATCGTGATCACCGCCGCCGCGATCGCCGCCTCGAGATAGGTCCAGCCTGCCTTCTGCAGCGCCCACATGATCACGAGGTTCGCGACGCCGCCGATGAAGCCGATGAGCGCGAAGCCCGGCATCCGCCCGATGCGCAGCTCGACGATCTGGCGGGTCAGGCGCCACACCTGCTTGACGTCGGCCTTCGACTCGCCGCCGCCGCGCGGGGCGAGGATGGCGGGCACCTCGGCGAGCTTCATCTGCTTCCTGCACAGGATCTCGAGCAGGATCTTGAACCCGCGGGGCTTCAGCACCGAGAGGTCGATGGCATCGAGCCGCACGGCGAAGAAGCCCGACATGGGGTCGGTCGAGTTTCGCAGCTTGCGGGGGAACAGCAGCTTCGTGATGCCGTTCCCGAAGTGCGAGAGGAAGACGCGCAGGCCGTCGGAGAGGCCCTCGGCCGAGCCGCCCTCGAGGAAGCGCGAGCCCGCGACGACCTCGGCGTCGCCTGCGAGCGCCGTGTCGATGAGCCCGGGCAGCATCTCGGGCGGGTGCTGCAGGTCGCCGTCCATGACGACCGCCCAGCGCCCGCTGGCGACTCGGAAGCCCTCGAGCACCGCGCCGCCGAGGCCGTCGACGGGAACCTCGCGATGGATCAGCCTGACCGGGATCGAGTGGCGGGACGCCACCTGCTCGATGACCCGGGGCGTGTCGTCGGTGGAATCGTCGACGAAGACGATCTCAACCGCGCGCCGCCCGACGGCGGCTTCGGTACGGGTGACAAGTTCTTCGACGTTCAACGACTCGTTGAAGGTCGGCACGATGATGGTGACGTCCATGATTGCTCAGACGACGTTATCCCGCCTGGCGCTGAGAAAGCGCACAGGCGGCGCAAGACACGACTGATCGGAGGGCCGACGATGACGGATGCCGCACAGTCGCTCACCCTGCCCGACGGGCGCCGCGTGAGCTTCTTCGACACGGGCGGAAGCCCGCAGCGCGTTCTGGTCTGGCACTCGGGAACGCCCCACA
>NZ_JBLRDT010000035.1:0-18148 GCF_057512245.1 Gryllotalpicola sp. CP2-P1 | reverse complement strand
CCCCGTCAGAGGGGCGGGTGCGCGCACCGGCCACGGGGTGCGCTTTCCGGACGATCGCGTCGCGCCGATTAGGCCGGGCCCACCGCGGCAGGTGAAGGTGTGGACGTGGCACGACTGATCTACGGCGCGAACGACGCATACGAATTCGACGAGCGCACCCTGGCCCATCTCAAGATCGCGATGACCGCGAAGCTGAGGGTGCGGGAGTCGTTCCTGTTGAACTGGGTGGTCCCCTCCGAGAAGGGGTCCGGGCGCATGAGCCTCTGGATCTCGCCCGAGGTGCCCCTGGTGTTCGTCTTCCACGGCTCGAAGCCGCCCCAGCTCAACAAGGTCTGGGTCGACGCGCTCGCGCGCTCAGCCCACGGCATCCGCGGCATGACCGTGATGCCCGAGGCGGAGGCGGAGAGCTATCTTCGAGCCGCCGGATCCCCCGCGGCGCCGTAACCGGCCACGCAGCCTGCCCGGGGTCGTGGGTCAGCCGTGGAAGTACGGCACGATGAGGTAGATGCCGAAGAGCACGACGATTCCCGAGAGTGAGAACAGCGCGTAGGCCGCGATCAGCGCGATGCGCTTCACGACCGGCGAATAGGGATTCCCCTTCCGCGCCTTCTTGACCTTCTTGGCCTCTCTCTTCATCTGCTTCGGCGAGAGCACCGTGATCGCCTCGTCGTAGGCGACGGGCGGCACGAACGGCGTGCGCCCCGCGACGGCGAGCAGCCGCAGCCCCAGGGCGTAGAGACTGACGACGACGGCGGCGCCGACCAGCGCGGCGATGAGCACCTCGACGAAGGCGAGCCAGTCGATCATCGGGGCTCCTCCCCCGCGCCGGGCGCCGCGTGCGGCGGCGGCTGGTCGCCGGAGCCGCTCGACTCGTGCGCGCGGTCGCGTTCGATCGATTCCTCGATGGCCGCCTCGAGCTCGGGCTCGAGGCGCGCGATGGCGATGGCGAGCGCCGCGGTCTCGGCGACCTCGGCCTCGGCGTGGGCCGGCGTGAGATGGTCGGCCATGACCCGGCGGCGCGCGTTGATGCGGAAGACGACGACGATCACGACGACCGCGGCGACGAGGTCGACGACGAGCCCCGCCGTGCCGAAGCGCGCGATCACCGCCGCCGCGCCGCCGACCACGGCGGCGACGGGCAGCGTGAACAGCCAGCCGAGCGCGATGCGGCCCGCAGTTCCCCAGCGCACGCTGGTGTCGCTGCGGCCGAGGCCCGAGCCGATCACCGACCCCGAGGCGACCTGCGTGGTCGAGAGCGCGAAGCCGAGGTGCGACGAGGCGAGGATCGTCGCGGCGGTGCTGGTCTCTGCCGCGAAGCCCTGCGCCGGCTTGACGTCGGTGAGGCCGGTGCCGAGCGTCTTGATGATGCGCCACCCGCCCGTGTAGGTGCCGGTCGCGATGGCGAGCGCGCACAGCAGGATGACCCACCACTCGGGCCCCGGGTGCGTGGCAGCCTGCAGATCGGCCGAGATGAGCAGAAGCGTGATGACGCCCATCGTCTTCTGCGCGTCGTTGGTGCCGTGCGAGAGCGCCACGAGCGACGACGAGAAGATCTGCGCGTAGCGGAAGCCGCTGCGGCCGTCGGGCAGTCCGTCGTTGCGGTGCGTGATGCGATAGGCGAGCCGCGTCGAGCAGTAGGCGACGAGGCCTGCGACGACGGGCGACAGCAGCGCGGGCAGAACGATCTTGCCGAGCAGCACGCTGTAGTCGATCGATCCGACATCCCACGTGCCGACGATCGTCGCGCCGATGAGCCCGCCGAAGAGCGCGTGACTGGACGACGAGGGGATGCCCCAGAGCCAGGTCACGAGGTTCCAGGTGATCGCGCCGACCAGACCCGCGAGGACGAGCGGCGGGGTGATGGCGACCTGGCCGCCCTCGCCCTTGATCAGGCCGCCCGAGATCGTCTGCGCGACCTCCGTCGACAGGAACGCGCCGACCAGATTCAGCACCGCGGCGAGCGCGACCGCGGTGCGCGGCTTCAGCGCTCCCGTCGCGATGGGGGTCGCCATCGCGTTGGCCGTGTCGTGGAACCCGTTGGTGAAATCGAAGAAGAGTGCCAACGCGATCACCAGCACGACGATGAGCGTCAGATCCACGCGAAGGCTTTCACTCGCACCATGGAACGCTATCGCAGACCAGGCTGAGAACCGTCACCACACGTTCATCGCCCGTTCAATCGGCGCTCTCCGGTACCGTCGGGGCGTGACCGACGCCGACACGTTCTCGCCCGACCTTCTGCCGGAGGGGCTCGCGGTGCGCAGCGCACGCCCTCTCGCGGGCGGCAGCGCGAACCCTGTGTGGTGGTGCGAGCTGCGCGACGGGCGCACGGTCGTGGTCAAGGCGGCGCACGACGACCAGCCCGATCTCAGCGAGATCGAGGCCGAGGGACTCGCCGCCCTCCGCGAGCTCGGCGGCCTTCCCACGCCGCAGGTCATCGCGTTCTCGCCGCGAGCGCTCGTGCTCGAGGCGGTCGGCGCCGGCGAGCTGCCGCCCGACGATGCGGGCTTCTGGGCCGCCGCGGGGCGCGCGGTGGCCCGCCTGCACAGCGTGCGCAGCGAGCGGTTCGGGTGGGCGCACGACGGCTGGCTCGGTCGATTCCGCCAGCGCAACGCGTGGGATGCCGACGGCCACCGCTTCTTCGCCGAGAAGCGCATCCTGAGCTTCCTCGACAAGCCGGGGGCCGAGCTCGCGCTGGACGCGGCCGATCGCGCCGGGCTCGAGCGCGTCTGCGCCCGCCTGCCCGAGCTGATTCCGGACACGGGAGCCGTGCTCACCCACGGCGATCTGTGGCGCAACAACCTGATCGCGAAGCCCGCAGGCGGCGGCCGCAGCGAGCCGGTCTTCATCGACCCCGCGGTGAGCTTCACCTGGGCAGAGGTCGACGTGGCGATGATGCTGCTCGCCGGCCCCGTCGTGCCAGGCAGCTTCTTCGACGCCTACCGGGAGCTCAGGCCGCTTGAC
The DNA here is from genome assembly GCF_057512245.1 of Gryllotalpicola sp. CP2-P1. Taxonomy (NCBI): domain Bacteria; kingdom Bacillati; phylum Actinomycetota; class Actinomycetes; order Micrococcales; family Microbacteriaceae; genus Gryllotalpicola; species Gryllotalpicola sp. CP2-P1. The sequence goes on along the minus strand of NZ_JBLRDT010000035.1, from coordinate 15,184 downwards.
TCCGAGTGGCGCGAGCAGGCGCGCATTCTCAACCTGCGCGAGCTGCTGTCGATGATCGCGACCTTCGGTCACGACGCCGGCAATGCCGAGCGCATCGCCGAACTGCGGGCCGTCGTGCGACGCTACGCCTGACGTCCCTTTCACTCCCCGCGACCCGAGACGAGGCATCCATGACCCCCAGCGTGCTCTTCGTGTGCGTCCACAATGCCGGCCGATCGCAGATGGCGGCCGGATTCCTGCGCGAGCTCGCCGGCGAGCGGGTGCGCGTCTACTCGGCGGGCAGCGAGCCCGCCGACCGGCTGAACCCGGTCGCGGTCGCGGCCATGGCCGAGCTCGGAATCGACATCTCCGCGAATGCGCCGCAGATCCTGACGACGGATGCCGTGAAGGAATCCGACGTCGTCATCACGATGGGGTGCGGCGACACCTGCCCCGTCTTCCCCGGCAAGCGCTATGAGGATTGGGACCTCGCCGACCCGGCGGGCCGGCCGATCGATGAGGTGCGGCCGATCCGCGACGAGATCAAACGGCGCGTCGAGGCGCTGCTCGACGAGCTCGCCTGAGCGGGCTGCACGTCGCGGCGCGCGTGCACGAGCCCTACTCTGTGCGCGTGAGCGTCGACAGGGCCTTCTCGCCGCGCGGGCACCGCCTGAGCCGCATGGTCGGGCGCGACCCTGCCGAGGCGCATCGCGGGGCGAGCCCGCTCGAGCTGCTCTTCGACCTCACGTTCGTGGCGGCGTTCGCCCAGGCGGGAGACCAGCTCGCCGAGCTGCTGGCGAAAGGGCACGTCGCGGCGGCCGTCTGCGGCTTCGCGTTCATCGTCGTCTCGGTCACGTGGGCCTGGACGAGCTACACCTGGTTCGCGTCGGCGTTCGACACCGACGACTGGCTGCACCGCGTGCTGACCCTCGTGCAGATGGTCGGAGTCGTCGTGCTCGCCCTCGGCATCCCCGACGTCTTCCACTCGATCGACGGCGGCGACGGCCTCGACTTCCGCATCGTCGCCGCCGGCTATGTCGTGATGCGCGTCTCGATGGTCGCGATGTGGTGGCGCGTGGCACGGCAGGACCCCCAGAACCGGCGCACCGCGCTGCTCTACATCGTGTTCACCGCGGGAGCGCAGCTCGGCTGGGTCGCGATCGCGGCCGCACGGGTGCACACACCCGTACTGCTCATCTCGCTGGTCGTCGCCATGTGGATCGTGGAGCTGTTCGGCCCGGTCGTCTCGACCTGGCAGAGCGACGTGCACGGCGATGTCTGGCAGGGCACGCCGTGGCATCCGCACCACATCGCCGAGCGATACGGGCTGTTCGTCATCATCGCGCTCGGCGAAGTGGTGCTGGGAACGATCGCGGCGGTGTCTGCGCTCGTGGGCCGGGTCGGGTGGTCGCTCGAAGCGGTGCTCGTCGTCGTCGCCGGCATCGGCACCGCCCTCGGCCTGTGGTGGATGTACTTCATCTTCCCGTCGGGCACGGTGCTCGCCCGGCACCGCAACCGGAAGTGGGCGTGGTCGTACGGGCACATGGCGCTGTTCGGCGCCGTCGCCGCCGTCGGGGCGGGCATCCGCGCCGCCGCCCACTCCGCCGCGGGCGAGACGGCGGTCGGCACCGTCGGACTCGTGCTGAGCACGGTCGTGCCGGTGTTCCTGTTCGGCGCGCTCTACTTCGCGCTCTGGTCGATCCTCTTCCGAGCCGTCGACCTGTTCCACGTCGGGCTCGCCGCGGGCATGATCGCGTTCCTCGTGCTGGCCGTCGTCATGGCGGCCCTCGATGTGCCGCTCGGCTGGTGCCTGATCGTCGTCATGCTGGCTCCCGCCGTCGTCGTGGTCGGCTACGAGACGGGCGGCTATCGCCATGTCGAGGCGGATGTCGCACGCGAAGGCTGAGCGGAGAACTATCCGCTTCGCCCGAATCGGCGTAGCGTCGGAAGCGTGACGATCTCACTCGGATACCAGATCCCCAACTTCACCTACCCCGGCGGTGTCGAGACACTGTTCGACACCGTCCTCGCCCAGGCGCGAGAGGCCGAAGGCAGCGGCTTCGACACCGTCCTCGTGATGGACCACTTCTATCAGCTGCCCGGCATCGGAACGCCCGACCAGCCGATGATGGAGGCGTACTCCACGCTGGCCGCCCTCGCGGCATCCACCAGCACCATCCAGCTGTCCGCTCTCGTGACAGGCAACACCTACCGCAACCCCGCGATCCTCGCGAAGACCGTGAGCACGCTCGACGTGATCAGCCACGGGCGCGCGATCCTGGGGCTCGGCGCGGGGTGGTTCGAGCTCGAGCACGAGCAGCTCGGCATCGACTTCGACACCTTCACCGAGCGCTTCGAGAAGCTCGACGAGGCGCTGCAGATCATCCACCCGATGCTGCGCGACGAGCGGCCCGAGTTCACCGGCAAGTGGTACCGCGTGCACGGCGCGATGAACGTGCCGCGGTTCCGCGACAGCATCCCGATCATGCTCGGCGGGCAGGGCGAGCGGAAGACGTTCCGCCTCGCGGCGCGCTACGCCGACCACATGAACATCATCGCCCCGATCGAGGACCTCCCGCGCAAGGTGCAGGTGCTGCGGCAGCGCTGCGAGGAGATCGACCGCGACCCGGCCACACTCAAGACCAGCTACCTCGCGAGCGTCGCGCTCGTCGAGTCCCAGGGCGAGGCCGACAAGATGCTCGCGGCCGTGCCAGAGGAGCGCCGCAACCGCGCGTTCGTCGGCACCGCCGACGTGATCGCCGAGCGCATCGCGAATGACATCCTGGGGGCCGGCGTCGAGGGCATCATCGTCAACGCGCCGGTGAACGGCCACGTCCCCGGCGTCGTAAGCGCCCTCGGGGCGGCGCTCGCACCGCTCGTCGCGCACTGAACAGGCGCCGGGGGCCGCGACCCGAACGGATCGCGGCCCCCGGCCCCCGGCGCGTGTCGAGCGCGGCCCGATGCGCTACCGCTTGCCGACGATCAGCCCGATGATGAATCCGATCAGCGCAGCCACGCCGGCCACCAGCGCGACCGACTCGAGCGGGCGGTCCTGCACCGTGTTCACCGCGACGTCGCGCACCTCGCCCGCCGACCCGCTCGCCTGGCTCACGGTCTGCGAGAGATTGCGACGCGCGTCGTCCACCGCACCGTTCACGGCGCGCGTCGCGGTGCTCGCCGCCGCCGAGGCCTTGTGCCGTGCGTCGTCCACCGTGCTGTGCACCGCCTCGGTGGCGGAATCCACGGCCTGCGACGCCGCCTCTGACGTCTTGGCGATCTTCTCGTCGGCGGCACCGGCCGCCTTGTCCACTGCCGCGTGCGCGTCGTCGCCGGCCGCGTTCAGGCCGTTCTGCGCCGCGTCGTCGTTCACTTGAGCCATATCAACCACTCCTCGTCTCGATGACCGGGTGCTGCACTACAGCGACTTGGCCGCCTTCTCCGCGCGCTTGACGGCCTGCTTACGGGCCTTCTTCACGCGGGGGTCGTTCCACAGGGCATCGATACCCGCCTGGATCTCGCGATAACGCCCGCGGCCGGCCTTGGCGCCGTAGGTGTACGCGATGAACGCGACGACGCTGAGCACGAGCAGGGTGAAGAACTTGCGCATGCGACTCCCTTTCCTTCCACCGGTGAGTCCGTGTGTTCTGTGCTCGGTACCCGCCCGGCGCGCGAACCATGCCGCCGCCCGTTCTGGGGGCGGTCGACAGGCCGGCCGCAAACCCTATGGTTAGGCGGGTGACCGACCTTGATCTGATCGCCGACCCGTCGCTGAGCCTGCCCGCGGAGTGGGAGCACTGGCTGGGCGTCGCCGACGAGGTCGCTGACGAGCTGCGCTCCGACGCCGTCGAGCGCGAGGCCGCAGCCGACCTGCCGGAGGCCGAGGTCGAGCTGCTGCGCTCGCGCGGACTGCTCGGCATCGCGCTGCCGGCCGCCGCGGGCGGCGACGGGCTGCCCTTCGCGCTGGCCGCCCAGGTCACGCGCCGCATCGCCCGAGCGGACGCGAGCATCGCGCACATCCTGGGCTACCACTACGGCTGGACCCGCATCCTCGCCCACTACGACACCGAGACCACGCGGCGGATGCTGGCCGCGACCGCTGCGCAGAAGTGGCTGTGGGCGAGCCCGGGCACCGCGCGGCACACGGGCCCGATCCGCCTGCGGCGCGACGGTGACCGGATGATCCTCAACGGCGAGGTCGGCTTCGCCACCGGGGCGCCGGTCGCGCAGCGCCTCTTCACGCAGGTGATCGACGCCGAAAGCGGCCGGCTCAACGTCGTCGCCGTCGACCCCGCTGCGCAGGGCCTCACGATCGGCGGCGACTGGGACATGCTCGGCCAGCGACTCACCGCGAGCCGCTCGCTGAGCTTCGTCGACGTCGTCGTGCCCGCGCGCGAGCTCATCGCCGAGCTCGGCCCCGTCACCGAGTTGCAGGACCCGTTCGCGTCGGTCGCCGTGCTGAACTTCCAGCTCATGTTCGGCGTGATCCAGCTCGGCATCACTGAGGGCGCGCTGCTCGAAGCGCGAGCCTTCACGCGCGAGCGCTCGATGCCGTGGTCGCACGCCTCCGTCTCCGAAGCAGGCGAGGACCCCTTCATCCTGAACGGCTATGGCGAGTTCGTCGCCGCCGCCCAGTCCGCGGCCGCCGCGGTCGTGCGCGGCGAGCGCCGGCTGCAGTGGCTGCACGACCAGGGCACGGCCGTCACGGCCGAGGCGCGCGCGGCCGTCGCCGAGGCCATCGCGGGGGCCAAGATCACGGCGACCACCACCGCCCTCACCGTGACGAGCGGGATCTACGACCTGACGGGTGCGCGCTCGGCCGGAACGAAGTACGGCCTCGACCGCTTCTGGCGCAATGCGCGCACCCTGAGCCTGCACGACCCCATCGCCTACAAGCTGAACGAAGTGGGCCGCTACTTCCTGAACGGCGAGGCGCCGCGCCCCAGCATCTACCGCTGAACGCAGGATGCCCGGTCAGAACGCGTTCTGACCGGGCATCTTTTCGTGGACCCTAGGGGATTCGAACCCCTGACCTTCTCATTGCGAACGAGACGCGCTACCAACTGCGCCAAGGGCCCAAGTGCTCGAAAAGACTATCACGGCGAGCAGGGCGTTCCTGACCGCCCGCTCCCCCTGCGGGACTTACGACCCTATTGGCCGACCACGTCGAGAGTAGCTTTCGGTACGACATAGATACCAGGTCGATCGGGAAGAAGCCAGGATCATGAGCACCGCCACCGCCGCCCACCCCATGGGTGCCGCACCAACCGCCACCACGCGTCGCGCCAAGGTGCGCGACGAGGCCGACATCGTGACAAGCGCCTTCGGCCGCCGCTCGCTCGCCGTGCTGCGCCTCGCGACGGGCTTCATCTTCCTGTGGGCCTTCCTCGACAAGACGTTCGGCCTCGGATTCTCGACGCCCGTCGCACGAGCATGGATCAACGGCGGAGCGCCGAGCCAGGGATTCCTGAACAGCGACGCCGTCGTCGGCCCACTCAAGGGCACCTTCGCCGCCATCGCCAGCCCGGCGACCGACTGGCTGTTCATGATCGCGATGCTCGCCATCGGCGTCGCCGTGATGGCCGGCGTCGGCCTGCGCATCAGCGCGGTCGCCGGCACGGTCGTGCTGCTGCTGATGTACCTCGCCGAGTGGCCGTTCGGCGCGAACGCGGCATCCACCAACCCGCTCGTCGACTACCACATCATCTACGCCCTTGCGCTGATCGTCGTGGCTGCCGTCTCGGCCGGCGACACCTGGGGCCTCGGCCACCAGTGGAAGCGACTGCCTGTCGTGCAATCACAGCGCTGGCTCATCTGAACCGCAGCAGCCAAGGCCGGGAATGCGTGCAGCTTCCCGGCCTCTGCGCTGCCCACCAGTGAAACACGGGGGCAATCTGGGCTGCCTATGCTCACCAGCGTGCGCCTGACAGTCGTGGATGCGCCGAACGAGTGGAGCCGCTTCGCGGAGGGCTCCGTCGAGCGGCGCATGCTGTGTGCACTCAGCGACGAGCTCGGCACCGCACTGCGACCCAAAGCGCTGCTGCTCGAGAACCGCAGCCGCGTCGAGGTCGAGGGCATCGATGCCGAGGGGCGCATCGTGGTGCAGCTCGTGGCCAACCAGGGCGCCTACAAGCCGAGCTACCGCAACAAGGTCATGGCCGACCTCTTCAAGCTGCTCTGGCTGCGGGAAGGCGTGCCGAGCGCCGAGCGCGCCGTGCTCGTCGTGACCGAGGTCGTCGTGCAGGCCCTCGGCGGCTGGGTCGCGACCGCCGCAGCGGATCTCGGCGTCGAGGTGCGCGTCTTCGACGGCATCCGCACCGCGCCCTTGAGCAAGTGACGAACGTCCCGCAGCCGGCAGATGTAACACACACGCAACCGAGAGCATCGATTCCGCGAAACGTGGGCTGTTTACGGTAGCGGCAAGACAAGCGGATTTCCGCGTGGCAGATCATCGCTCGCTACGCACGCTCTCCGCCATACGAGATCGGGCAGTTCGGTTCTGCCCGCCGCCGGTATGGAGGGTGTTCATCATGACGCAGGCAGTCGAGCTGGCTTCCGTTCGCAAGGTCTACGGGTTCGGCCCGTCGGCGATGGTCGCGCTCAACGATGTCGAGCTCACGATCGAGCCGGGGCGCTTCGTCAGCCTCATCGGTCCGAGCGGCTGCGGGAAGTCCACCCTGCTGCGTCTCGTCGCCGGGCTCGAGTCGGCCGATGCCGGCACGGTCAGCGTGCACGGCGTGACGCCTGAGGAGGCGTGCGCAGCCAAGCTCATCGGCCTGGTACCGCAGTCGCCGGCACTGCTGCCCTGGCTGTCGGTGCTCAAGAACGTGACGCTGCCCCACAAGATCAACCGCGGCGCGGCCGGCCGCCGAGAGCGCATCGGCGCGCTGAGCGCACGCGATGAGAGCCGAGGCGCGCCCGACATGCTCGCGCTGCTCGACAAGGCGGGCCTCTCGGAAGCGGTCGACAAGCTGCCCTCGCAGCTCTCGGGCGGCATGCAGCAGCGCGCCGCCATCGTGCGCGCCTTCGGCCTGCAGCCCGATGTGCTGCTCATGGACGAGCCGTTCTCGGCACTCGACGAGTTCACCCGCGAGAGCCTGCAGGACCAGCTGCTCGACCTGTGGGACGAGCTCAAGACGACCGTGCTGTTCGTGACCCACTCCGTCTCAGAGGCCGTCCGACTCTCCGACAGCGTTGTCGTGATGGCACCGCGGCCGGGCCGCATCGTCGACTGGATCGACATCGACCTGCCGCGGCCGCGCAATCAGCGCCTCTTCGAGGACGCGCGCTTCCACGAATACGAGGACCGCATCAGGGACGCACTACACAGCGCCTGGCGCTCGGCGGATGCCGCCTGAGGAGGAGACCCTGATGACCACCGTCGAAGAGACCACCGCCACCGCCGAGCGGCCCACCGCGACCGCCGCCCCCCAGCCACCGGTCGAGCCGAGCCGCTACAGCCTCAGGCATCCCCAGTCGCGCATCGCCTGGGTCAGGCCGGCGGTCTGGCTGCCGCTCGTCGTCATGCTCGCGGCCCTCGGCGCGCTCTGGCAGCTGGGCGCTGCCAAGCTGCCCTATCTGCTGCCGCCGCTGCCCGCCATCGGGCAGTCGCTCGGCCAGAACCTCGGCTACTACCTGCAGAACGCGATGATCACGCTCGGCGAGTCCGTGGCGGGCCTCGTCATCGGCTTCGTCGCCGCCTTCGTGCTCGCGGTGCTGATCAGCGAGCTGCCGATCGTGCGTCGCGCGGTCATGCCGATCGCGGTCGTGCTGAACGTCACGCCGCTGGTCGCGATCGCTCCGGCGCTTGTCGTCGCGTTCGGCTTCGGCCCGATGCCGAAGCTCGTGATCACGGCGCTGATCTGCTTCTTCCCGATTCTCATCAACACGACGACCGGCTTGCGTTCGGTGCCGCAGCAGGTGCTGCAGGTCTACAAGACGATGGATGCCTCGCGCATCGAGCTCCTCGTCCACCTGCGCATCCCGAACGCGCTTCCGTTCCTGTTCGCGGCGCTGCGCATCGTCTTCCCGCTCTCCATCATCGGCGCCGTCGTGGCGGAGCTCTCGGCCTCCGGTGCGACGGGCGGTCTCGGCACCGTGATCAGCACCGCCTCGTCGATGAACCAGCTCGCGGTCGTGTACTCGGCGATCCTCATCCTCGCCGTGATGGGCGTGCTGCTGCTGCTCGTGATCACCGTGATCGAGCGCCGCGTCCTGCACTGGCACGAGAGCTCCACCGACTGACCCGACCCCGTCACGGCCGTCTCCTCCCCCCGCAACGGCGGGGGCGCCGGTCGACCCTTGCCTCTTTTCCCCCGTTCCGTACATTCCGCCCCTCCCCCAGCACCACTTCACCAACTAGGAGTGACATGCAGCACCGTCTCATCAAGACCGGTCTCGCCGCCCTGGCCGCCGCCGCGCTCGCGGTCGCCGTCGCCGCGTGCAGCTCGGGCTCACCACAGGCCAGCGCGGGCAAGGCCGGCGCCGACATCTCGTCGAAGCGCTGCGCCGAGAACAAGGCCGCAGGCAAGATCACCTACCTGTCCGGCTACCAGTTCCAGTCCTCGGCCTCGATCCTCGAATACATCGCGGCGAGCCAGCTCGGCTACTTCAAGGACCTGTGCCTCGACGTCCAGCTCAAGCCGGGCAGCGGCGATACCGCACAGAACACCAAGCTGCTCGCATCCGGGCAGGCCACCGTGGCCGCGGTTGCCGAGCAGGACCTGATCCAGGCGCGCGCGAACGGCATCGACATCGAGGGCATCTCCTCGTACTCGAACGCCGGCCTCGACATCCTGATGACGAACTCCGACATCACCGACCTCACGCAGCTCGACGGCAAGGTCGTCGGCCACAAGGGCTACGTTCCCGCCGCGGTCGAGGCGATGATGGTGAAGGCCGGCGTCACGTGGGACTCGCTGAAGCTCGTGAAAGAGGGCTACGACCCGACCGTCCTGCCGCGCAAGCAGGGCGGCCTCGAGGCGCTGACCGGCTTCATCTCTAACGAGCCCAACCAGCTGAAGGCGGCCGGCGACAAGGTCACCGTCTGGCAGCCCGTCAAGTACGGCGTTCCGAGCTCGCTGGGCGCCATGGCGGTGAACCCCGCCTTCGCCAAGGCGCACCCGACCGCCGTCGAAGACATCCTGCGCGCAGCCCTGCACGCCTATGCCTACTGCTCCTCGAGCGACGCGCATGTCTCTCAGTGCGTCGGCTACGCGGCCGCGCTCTCCGGAGCGACCTACGACAAGAAGCTCAACGCGACCATCTGGAAGACCGAGACGCAGGTCGTGAAGGACAATCCGACGCCCGGCCAGCCCCTCGGCGGCATCGACCCCGCGAACGTGACCAAGCTCGTCGACATGCTGCACGAGTTCAAGATCGTGCCTGCGAGCGTGACCTCCGATGAGGCAGCGGGCTGGTTCGACAACTCCTACATCACGGCGATCTACTCCGGCGGAAAGCTCGTCTGGCCCGCGCCGTAGCGCTCACCGCCCCGCCGGGTCCGGCCCGTGGCAGCACGCCGCCGGACCCGGCGCACCGGCGCCTCCCCACGCATCCGCTGACCCTGAAAGGCAGGCCGCGACATGGCCGCGAAAGAATACGGAATCTTCCTTCCCATCGGAAACGGGGGCTGGATGCTCTCGACGAGCGCCCCGCACCCCGAGGCCACCTACGCGTGGAACAAGCGCGCGGCGCTGCACGCCGAGGCGATCGGCCTGGACTTCATCATGTCGATGGCGAAATGGCGGGGCTTCGGGGGCACGACCGACCACTGGGGGCGCTCACTCGAGTCGATGACGATGATGTCGGCTCTCGCCGAGGCGACGAGCCGGGTCAAGATCTGGGCGACGATGCACGCGAACCTGCACAACCCCGCGGTCGCCGCGAAGATGTACACCACTCTGCAGGACGTCTCGGGCGGCCGGGCGGGCATGAACATCGTCAACGGCGCCTATGCGGCCGAGTTCGAGCAGTTCGGCGTCTGGGACCCCGAGCTCAGCCACGCCGACCGCTACGAGATGACCGAGCTGTGGACGGAGGCCGTCACGCGGCTCTGGACGGAGGACTCCGTGACCATGCACACGCCGTATTTCGACCTCGAGGACTGCGAGTCGCGCCCGCACCCCGCCACGCGCCCGACCATCATCAGTGCGGGCAAGTCGGAGGACGCCCGCAAGTTCCAGGCGCGCTTCGCCGACGGCGCGTTCCTCGCGGGCGACAGCCTCGAGGAGATGCGCGACCTCTCCCGCGATGTGCACGAGCGCGCCGCGGCGAACGGGCGCAGCTGCAAGACGTACTCGATGCTCACGGTCGTGCAGGCCGAGACGGACGCGCTTGCGCAGAAGAAGGTCGCAGAGTGGGGCGCCGGCGTCGATCGCGAAGCGCTCGCCCTGATGCGCCGCTCGTGGGGGGTTCCCGAGGAGCAGGCGCGCGCCTGGGCCGCGGGCGCGGTCGGCGAGGCCGCGTTCCAGACCGCCTACGTCGCCGGCTCCGCCGACACCGTGCGCGAGCACATCCAGTACATCGTCGACGAGGCCGAGCTCGACGGGCTCATGCTGATCTTCCCGGAGTACGACCGCGACATGCTGCTGTTCGGCGAGACCGTGCTGCCGCGGCTGCGCGCCGAGGACGAGGCGGCGGCGTGATGGCAGAGCTGCGTGAGGCGCGCTTCGCCCAGCTGACGGACGGCACACGGCGCCCCGCCCTGGTCGTGGTCGATGTCCAGCGCGACTTCGGCGACCCCGAGCTGCTCGGCGCCTACGGCCTGTCTGATGCCGCCGTCGCCGCGCTGGACGCCGCGGTCGGCCGCATCGGCGAGCTCGCCGACACCGCCCGCGCGATCGGCGTGCCGGTCGTCTGGGTCGAGCTCGGCAGCGACCCGAGCCGCCCGTGGAAGTCGAGCGCGTGGCTGCGCGAGGGCGACTACAACGCCCCCATGAGCGCCGCCGAGCCGTGCATCGTCGGCACGCCGGGCGCCGAGTGGTACCGCATGCAGCCCGCCGACGGCGAGCTGCGCGTGGTCAAGCGCGGCTACAGCGGATTCCTCGGCACCTCGCTCGACGCCGAGCTGCATGCCGCGGGCTACGGCTGGCTCACCATCGTCGGCCTCACGAGCGAGTGCTGCGTCGACGCGACCGCACAGGACGCGATGCAGCTCGACTGGCCGGTCGTGATCCCCCGGGACGCGACCGCCGCCTACGACCTGGCGGTGAACGAGGCGGCCCTCGTGCAACTCGAGCTCAACGTCGCCGTGATCTCGGACGTCGACGAGGTCGTCGGGCTCTGGGCGCGCGCCGTTCGCGCCGGGGCGGGGGCCGCCGCATGAGCGGCATGCACCTCGCCTACGACCTGTCCTTCACGCACACCGAGGGCGGCTGGGCACGCCCCGGTTCCTGGGTGGGGCGCGACTTCCCCGACGTCCGGATGTTCCTCGAGCTCGCCCAGACGGCCGAGCGCGCGGGCGTCGACATGCTCTTCTTCGGCGACGGCTCGGGGGTGCCCAGCACGTGGCGGGGCAGCATCGAGCCGGCCGTGGAGTGGGGCATCCAGTGGCCCCGCCACGACATGTCGCCGATCATCGCGGCGATGTCGACCGTGACGGAGAAGATCGGCTTCGGCCTGACGTATTCCTCCACGTTCATGCATCCCTTCTACGTCGCGCGGCTGCTGAACTCGCTCGATCACGTCACGGGCGGGCGGGTCGCGTTCAATGTCGTGGCTTCGACCCGCGGGGCGGATGCCGCCAACTACGGCTATGCGGAGCTGATGGACCACGAGCTGCGCTACGAGCGCATGGAGGAATTCATCGGCGTCTGCCGCGCGCTCTGGGACTCGGTGGCGCCCGATGCGATCATCCGCGACCGTGAGTCGGGCCGCTTCGCCGACCCGGCGAAGGTGCACGCCATCGACCACGCGGGGCGGTTCTTCACCGTGAAGGGGCCGCTCGCCTCGGTGCCGAGCCCTCAGGTGCACCCGGTGATCGTGCAGGCGGGGAACTCGCCGCGCGGCATCGCCGCATCCGCGTCGTTCGCCGAGCTGATCTTCGGCTTCGGCGGCAGCCTCGCCGGTCAGCAGCGCCACCGCGCACTGCTCGACGAGGCACTCGCCGACGCGGGCCGCGACCCCGCGCACGTCGGCATCCTGTGGGCCACTCAGGTCATCGTCGGGCGCACGCGGGCCGAGGCCGAGGAGCGCCGCGACTCGGTGCTGCGGTACTGGAGCGAGGAGGCGGTGGGCACCTACCTGTCGCACAACGCCGGCTACGACTTCTCGACCCTGCCCGCGTCCTTCACCCTCGGCGAGCTGCGCGCTCAGATCGTCGCCGCGAACGCCAGCCCGGCCGGGCTGGTCGGGTCGCTGGTGGCGAGCTACGGCGAAGACCACTCGCTCACGAGGGCCGAGTTCTTCGAGCACGGCTGGCGCTCGGCCACAGGTCTCGACCACACCATCGTCGGCGACGCCGCGATGGTCGCCGACGCCCTCGAGGCGAACTTCGCCGCGACGGGCGCGCGGGGCGGCTACATGCTGTCGAGCCCACTCGCCATGCCCTCGGGCTTCGGCGAGCTCAGCGAGCTGCTCGTGCCCGAGCTGCGCCGCCGTGGCGCGCTCGCGCCGCGCTACCCCGGCAGCACGCTGCGCGAGAACCTGGCCGTCTGAGATGGGCGGCAGCCGAGAATGACCGACACCGACGGCACGAAGCCGCGTCATTGGCTCGCCCTCGCCAGCCTCTGCCTCGGCTTCTTCATGCTGCTGCTCGACGGCACCATCACCTCCGTCGCACTGCCCGCGATGATCTCGGGGCTGCACACGACGCTGACCATGGCGATCTGGGTCAACAGCGCGTATCTCTTCGCGTATGCGGTCCCGCTGCTGATCGCCGGGCGGCTCGGCGACCGCTTCGGGCATCGCCGGGTCTACCTCGCCGGGCTCGCCGTGTTCACGGTGGGCTCCCTGCTGTGCGCGCTGGCCCCGTCGATCGACGCACTCGTGCTCTGGCGCGCGCTGCAGGGCGTGGGGGCGGCGCTCATGACCCCGCAGTGCCTGACGATCATCCGCGCCCTGTTCCACCCGCCGCGCCTCGCGGTGGCTCTCGGCGTCTGGGGCGCGGTCGGCGGTGCCGCGACCATCGCCGGGCCGCTGCTCGGCGGCATCCTCGTCGGGGTCGGCGGCTGGCCGGCGATCTTCGCCGTCAACCTCCCCCTCGGTGTCGTCACAGCGGCCGCCGTGCTGCTGTGGGTGCCGGCCGGCGGCCGCACCTCGGCCCGCATCCGGCTCTGGGCGATGGTCGCGAACGCGGCGGCGGTGTTCGCGCTCGTGCTCGGCATCCAGGGGCTCGAGGCTGCCTCGCCGGATGTGCTCGGCGCGCCGCGCTGGCTGTGGGCGGTGTCCGGCGCCGCGGCCGCGACGGCGGTCGTCTGGCTGCAGCGGAACAGCGAAGAGACGGCCCTGCTTCCGGTCGCCCTGTTCCGCAGCGGCGGCTTCGTCACCGCCTCGTGGGGCGCAGCCGCCGCTGCATTCGTCGTCGGCTCCGCTCCCGTTCCGTTCATGCTCTACCTGCAGGACGCCCGTGGCCTCGGCGTCGTCCCCGCCTCGCTCACCCTGGTGCCGATGGGCGCCGTATGCCTGCTCGCCGCACCGCTGTCGGCGCGGCTCAACAACCGCGTGGGGCCGCGGGTCGTCGCCGTGATCGGCGCCGTGGCGCTCGTCGTGTCGATCGGCGCCTCCGCACTGCTCGTGGCGGCCGATGCCTCACTGATCGCCCTGTCGACGGCCTTCGCGCTCTTCGGGGTCGCGAACTCCTTCGTCTGGTCGCCGTTCTCCATCGCGGCGATCACCACGGTTCCGCGGGAATCCGTCGGCGCGGCATCCGGATCGTTCAACGCCATGAAGCAGCTCGGCGCGGTCCTCGGCAGTGCCGTCACGGCCGTCGCGCTCGCGGCGTGGTCGGACGCCGCAGCGCTCGGAATCCTCGCCGCCGTCGGCCTCGTCGCCGCCGTGGCGGCCGCGACGCTGCGGCTGCGCCCAGCACCTGCCGCCCCCGAACGTCTCATCGAAACCGCACACACAGAAGAACGGATGGTCGCCTGATGGTCACCGCAGCAGTCGTCGTCGGAAACCCGAAGCCCGCCTCGCGCACCCGCGATGCCGCAGAGCGCCTCGCCGCCGCGCTCGGCGCCACCCCGACCGTGATCGAGGTCGCCGAGCTCGGCCCGGGGCTGCTCGGCTGGGGCGACGCCGCGGTAGCTCGGGCGGTCGGCCTCGTCCAGCAGGCGGACATCGTGATCGCCGCCTCGCCGACGTTCAAGGGCACCTACACCGGGCTGCTCAAGCTGTTCCTCGATCAGTTCGCCACCGCGACCGGGCTCGCCGGCCGAGTGGGCATTCCGTTCATGCTCGGCGCCGGGCCCGCCCACGCCCTCGCGCCCGAGCTCACCCTCAAGCCCGTGCTCGTCGAGCTGGGCGCGATCGCCCCGGCCCAGGGCCTGTACCAGCTCGACTCCCGCTACGCAGACGACGGCTCGCTGGACACCTGGATCGAACGCTGGGCGCCGGCCGTGCTCGCCGCCGCAACCGTGAAGGAGAAGTGAGATGACCCTGACCCGCGACTTCACCTCAGACCCCGGCGAGATGAAGGCCGCTTTCTCCGGCTTCCCCTCGGGGGTGGCGGCCCTGGCGGCTCGGCTTCCCGACGGGCCGAGCGTCATGATCGCCTCGTCGTTCTCCGTCGGCGTCTCGTATGAGCCGCCCATGGTGTCCTTCGCCGTGCAGCGCAGCTCGACCACCTGGCCCGCGCTCTCCACGGCGCCGACGATCGGCGTCTCGATCCTCGGCGAGAGCCACGCCGAGAAGACCCGGCAGCTCGCCTCACGCGACAAGCAGTCCCGTTTCGCGGGGGTCGAGACGGGCGAGGCGCCCTCCGGCGCGATCTTCCTGCTCGATGCGCCCTGCTGGCTCGAGTGCGCCATCGAGCACGCATACCCCGCCGGCGATCACGACATCATCGTGTTGCGCGTGCTCGCCATGATGAGCGATGACGAGCGGAATCCGCTCGTGTGGCACCGGCAGTCGCTGAAGGTGCTGCCGGCCTAGCTACACCGCCCGACGACGCCGCAGCGCCTCGTCGAGGTTCATGGCGGGCGCGTCGCTGTCGCCGACGATGCCCATGCGGGCATAGCGCGAATCCGGGGCGGATGCCTGCGCCGGCGCA
>NZ_JBLRDT010000348.1:0-1598 GCF_057512245.1 Gryllotalpicola sp. CP2-P1 | reverse complement strand
CGTCGACGTCGACGCTCTCGGCTCTGTCGGCGCCCACCGTCGTCTCGGGCGGTGACGACTCGTCGCCCGCATCCGTGCCCTTCACGGCGGCCGACGTGCAGGAGGGCGGCACGGCTCCCCAGGCCTTCGAGGAGAAGGCGAAGGATGCCGCGCGCGAGCCGCTGCTCGCCGGGGCGCAGAGCTCCGAGTCGAGCACGGAGGACATGCGAGGCCTCTCGGTTGCGAACTGCGCGCAGCCCGACTTCGACCACTGGCTCGTCGGCGGGGCGACCTCCCTCGGCTCGACGACGCTGGTCGAGCTCGGCAACCCGGGCGATGTCGCGGCGACGGTCGATATCGAGGCGTACTCCGAGCAGGGGCTCGCGGCGGCGGCCGGCGGCACGGGCATCCTCGTGCAGCCCCACACGCAGCGGGTCGTGCCGCTGGCGGGCCTCGTGCCGAACGCGAGCGCGACCGTGGTGCACGTCACGAGCACCGGCGGCACCGTGAGCGCCGAGCTGCAGGAATCCGAGATCTCGGGCGTGACCCCGCAGGGCGACGAGTGGGTCGGGCCGACCGCGTCGCCGTCGAAGAAGCTCGTCATCCCGGGTGCCGTGTTCGACGGCTCCGGCCTGTCGACGGCGACTGCGACGGACTCGAGCGACGGCGGCGTTCCCGTGCTGCGGGTGCTGCCGGTCGGCACGAAGGACGCCAAGGTCACGATCGGGGTGAAGCCCGACGCCGGCAAGGGCGGCGGCACGGCGCTCAGCGCGACGGCCAGCCATGGCGTGGTGTCCGAGATCCCGCTCGAGAAGGCCGGCACGGGGACGTTCACCGTGACGATCGACAGCACCAAGCCCCTCGTCGCGGCCGTGCACACATCGACGGTCGACACCAAGCGCGGCACGGACTTCGCGTGGTACGCGGCGGCCGCGCCGCTCACGGGCGCGGCCGCGCTCCCGATCGCGCCGGGGCCGGGGGCGGTGCTGCACCTCGTGAACACCTCGTCGGCGGCGGTGAAGCTCAAGCTCAGCGGCCCGAACGGCGGCACGGTGTCGGTGCCCGCGGGCGGCTCGGTGTCGCGGAAGGTCGCGAAGCCCGGGGTGCTCACGACCTCCGACGGGCACGGCGTCTACGCATCGGTGAGCTACGCGGCGAGCGGAATGGTTGGGGCCTATGTCGCCTACCCGACCAGTGCGAGCGCGTCGGCGCTCACCGTCTATCGGCGCTGACCCGGCGCCGGCCCAGCGTGGCCGGGGTGGCGGGCGTGGTCGGTGCGGCCGGCGTCAGAAGTGCCGGAACCGCTCGGGGGCGAGGTCCCACGGGTCTTTGCCGAGGTACTCGGCGACCGCGCGGAAGACGCAGCTCTCGATCAGCATCCGCTTGTGCAGCTCGTCGTTGCGGTGCAGCTTCGCGAGCCGCTCGATGGGCACGCGGAAGAGCGTGATGCGACCGCGAGCGGTGTCGACGGCCCAGCGCTCGACTTCGTCGAGCCCGAGCGCGTTCGCAGGCGCCGCCGCGATCTCGAAGCGCACGTCGCCGAGCGCGTCGGGCCACAGCCCCTTCAGGTAGTCGGCGCACGAGGCGACCGCGGTCTCGAAGAAGTCGATGCGCCCCTG
>NZ_JBLRDT010000347.1:0-1616 GCF_057512245.1 Gryllotalpicola sp. CP2-P1 | reverse complement strand
CGATCTGCCTCCGGCGTGGCGCGCGCCGGGCGGATGCGCTCGAGCTCGATGCGCCCCGGCGAGACGGCGATGACGGCGGCGACGCGCGCGCCCCCTGTCGCCGTCGCCTCGGCCAGCCACCGCAGACCGGCCGCCTCCGATTCGAAGAATCCGTCGGGGGCGGCCGGGTCCTGCTTGACGAGCGTGTCCATGTGCCCAGTCTCGCGCGCCTCAGCGGCGGCGCAGCAGAGGCACCGCGGCGAGCACGACGATGACGAGCACGGCGAGCGCGAAGACGACGAGCACCCGCGAGATCGGGAAGAAGGCGAGCGCGACACCCACCGCGATCACCGGAGCGCTGAGCCCGGCGTAGGCGGCGAGGAACATTCCGGCGAGCACCTCGCCGCGGTTGTCGGGGCGTGCGGATGCCGCGGCCACCCCGATCGACGAGGCGAAGACGAGCCCGACCCCTGCGCCCGCGACGATGCCGCCGACCAGCAGCAGGCCGAGCGACGGCGCGATCCCCACGACGGCGACGAGGGCGAGACCGACGACCATGAGCGCGATGCCGAGCTGCAGCTTGCGGCGGCCCTGAACGCGCGCGAACACGAACTGCGAGGCTGCGCTCGCGCCCATGACGCCGAAGACGACGAGCCCGGCGATGAGGTGCCCGCCGAGGTGCAGCAGCCCGATCACGATGCTCGCGGTGAGCGCGGTGAAGAAGCCGAGCGCGCTGAAGGCGGCGGCCGCGCCGATCGCGGCGGCGACGAAGGTCGCGCGGGCCTCGGGCGGGACGCTGACCCGCTGCGGTGCGTAACGGCGGCGCGAGCTCGCCACATCGACCGTCTCGGGAACGAAGATCGCGAGCACGACGGCGGCGACGAGCAGCACGAGGAAGACCACGAAGGGGGTGACGATCGGGGCAGGCAGGAACTGCGCGATCAGGCCGCCGAAGAGCGGCCCCAGCGCCAGGCCGCCCGTGTTGATGACGGTCGCTGCGGTCGCGGCCTTCGCGCGCTCCTCGTGGGGGTGCGAGACGGCGCGCAGCTCGGCGAGATAGGCCGTCGCCGTGGCGGTCAGCGTACCGACGCCGACGCCGGAGACGAAGCGGGCCACGAGCAGGCCCGGCAGATCGTTCCACACGAGGAACAGCACGGCGGCCAGCGCCTCGATCGCGACCGAGGCGATCAGCAGGCGCCGGCGCCCGAGCCAGTCGCTGACGTGCCCCGCGAGGTACAGCGCCACCATGACGCCGATGGCGTAGGCGGCGAAGACGAGTGTCACGACGAAGCCGCCGAAGCCGTCGCGCTGCTCGTAGATCGGGTACAGCGGCGTGGGCACCGTCGTGAAGGCCATGGAGAAGAGAAACGCTCCGGCGACGATCCAGAAGCCGGTGTGGTGCGCGGTGCGCGTGGCGGGCGCGGTCAGTGTGCTCATGCTCGTGACAACTACCGGGCAGAGCGCAGTATTCATCATCAGGGGCGAAGATTCTTGGACAGACCAATCGCGATCTTCGATAATGCAGCTATGGACGCCCGCCAGCTCGAGATCTTCGCCGCCGTCGCCGAGGAGCGCAGCTTCACGCGGGCGGCCCGCCGCCTCTTCGCTGCGCAGTCGACGGTCTCCGCCGCGATCCG
>NZ_JBLRDT010000346.1:0-1626 GCF_057512245.1 Gryllotalpicola sp. CP2-P1 | reverse complement strand
GAGCTCGAGCCGCTCGTCGGGGTCGCCGTCGATGAGGCGCGCGAGCAGGCGGCCGATGACGGCCTCTTCGTCGTGGGCCGGGATGATGACGCTCATCCGGTGATTCGCGATCATGCGGTCGCCTCCTCGAGGTCGCGGTCGGAAACAGGGGTGAGCTCGAGGGCCGTGCCGCGCGTGCGGCCCGCCGGCAGCCCGCTGAGCCGCGGCGACTCGCTGAGCAGCCAGGCGCCGATCGCCCACACCCAGCACAGGATGAAGAAGGTCTGCAGGAACCCGAACGCGTCGTAGAAGAACAGGGCGGCGATGTACCCCGCGCAGGAGACCGCACAGGTGAACGCGAGGTGCGCGTAGCGGGGCGGCGTGTCGGGGCGCAGCGAGAAGGCGATCAGCCTGAGCGGCGGCACGAGCATGAAGATCGCGAGCCCGAGCACGCCGACCGCGCCGGCCTCGAGCAGCGTGCCGAGCACCTGATCGTCGAGGATGAACGCGTTGGCGTTCGCGCCCACGAGCACGCGCGAGCCGAAGCCGGTTCCGAAGAACGGGTTCTGCGCGACCTTCGCCATCGCGGGGCCGAGGTCGGCGAGGCGCCCGGCCCCGCCCCAGCCCGCCGAGGTGTACTGCGAGGCGAGCAGCTGGGCCGGGTCGAGGAACGAGCCGATCATCGTGCCGATGAGCTTCGGCAGGGCGACCGCGCCGATGAGCAGCGCGGGGATCGCCGCGCCGAGGAGGATCGCGGCGACCCGCGGGCGCAGCGCCAGCGTGAGCAGGATCATCACGGCGATGACGATGACGGCGGTGCGGCTGACGGCGGTCGTCATACCGAGCAGGGTCACCGCGATCAGGCATCCGTACACGATCGTGCGGCTGATGCGATTGACCGGCTTCGCCCCGTACTTGCTCAGCCAGACGGCGAACGGCAGCGCCATGCAGAGCATGACCGAGAGGGCGATGGGGTGCTGCGCCGAGGCATACGAGCGGTCGCCGCCGGCCCGGAACGACTGGGTCTGATCGCTGATCAGCTTGAGCGGCAGCACCTTGCCGAGGTCGAGGAACACGTTGACGTTCGTGACCTTCTCGACCACGGCGAAGAGCGCGACGACCGCGGCCGACCAGACGAAGAACTGGATCAGCAGCAGCACGCGGCGCTCGTCGCGCAGCAGCTGCCGAACCACGAAGAACACGCTGATCAGCAGCCCGAAGTTGATGAACTGGCCGAGGACCGCCCCGCCCAGCCCGTTCTGCGAGATGTAGGCGACGTTCGTCGCCACCGACAGCATCATCGCGAAGAAGAACGCCCCGATCGAGAAGCCGAAGCGCACCGGCTTCCACGTGAAGTGCGGGTCGATCAGCAGGGCCACCACCATCGCGAGCACGAGCAGCACGATCACCACCCGATACGGCTCGAGCTGGAACGGCAGCGGGATCGGGATCGCGTAGCGCCGGACGGGGACGAACATCACGACGCTCGCGAGGATGATGAGGGCGGATGTCCACGCGAACAGCACCCGGCGGGCGAGGTAGATCACCGAGACGCCGATCAGGATGCCGCCGCCGATGAGCGGCGGCACCCAGAGCGCCGAAGCGAGCGCGACCGCCGCGAGCAGTGCCGACGCGACGATCGCCCGC
>NZ_JBLRDT010000345.1:0-1657 GCF_057512245.1 Gryllotalpicola sp. CP2-P1 | reverse complement strand
CGCCCTTGAGCAGCACGGTGACGCCGAGCGTCTCGGCCGCGCGGGATGCCGCGGCCGCGGCATCCGCCCTGATCTCATCCAACGTGAGCGGCGACCTCGTGCGCTCCAGCGTGCGCTCGAGCTCGCGGTAGTGCGGCACGATCACCGCGGGCCCGGCAGCGGCGTCGACGCGATCGAGCGCGCCTGCGTCGATGACGAGCGGCACGCCGTCCATGAGCGCGGCGCCGAGGTGCGTGTTGTCGTCCATGGTGCGCTGCGCGGCGCCGGGGATGCCCGAACCGACCAGCCACGCCTGCACGCGGCCCGTGCCCGTGACCACCTCGGGCCGCTTGCGCAGCACGAGCCCCGTCGGGGTCGGCGGGCCGACGTAGCGCACCATGCCGACGCCGGTGCGCACGGCGGCCTCGACGCCGAGCACGGCGGCCCCGGGGAAGGCCTCAGAGCCGGTCGCGACCCCGAGGACCCCCCTCGTGTACTTGTCGTCGCCGGCGACGGGTGCCCGCAGCATCCGCGCCGTGTCCTCCGGTGTCCACACCCGCTCTGCCGTCATGTGACCACGATAGGTTCGTGAGCGTGAGCTCGCCCATCTCCCTTCCCGGCCGCACCGTCGTCTTCGACTACGGCGAGGTGATCTCGCTGACGCCGACAGAGGCAGACCGCGCGGTGATCCTCGACCTCGCGGGCGCACCGGCCGAGCCGTTCTGGCAGGCATACTTCGCGCACCGCAACGGGCTCGACCAGGGCACCGCCGACGTGGCGGCCTACTGGCGTGCGATCGGCGCCGAGCTCGGAATCGCGTGGTCCGATGCGCGCATCCACGAGCTGTGGGCCGCCGACTTTCGCTCGTGGCTGTCGGTGAACCCGGGCACGATCGAGGTGCTCGCCGATCTCAAGGCGGGCGGCACGCCCCTCGCACTGCTGTCGAACGCGGGCCCCGACTTCGGGTCGTACTTCCGCCACGGGCCCCTGTCGGACTGGTTCGACCGCTTCTATGTCTCCGGCGAGCTGAAGCTGCTGAAGCCCGAGGCGGCGATCTACCGGCACGTGCTCGACGACCTCGGAATCTCGGCGGAGCAGATGGTGTTCACCGACAACAGGGCCGACAACGTGGCGGGTGCCGAGGCGCTCGGCATCACGGGTCACGTGTTCACCGACCCTGCCGCGCTCCGCGTCTTCCTCAACTCGCTGGCCGAGTAGCCCGCGCCAGCCCCACCCGCTGGTCGAGTAGCCCGCGCCAGCCCCCACCCGCTGGTCGAGTAGCCCGCGCCAGCCCCCACCCGCTGGTCGAGTAGCCCGCGCGAAGCCGGGCGTATCGAGACCCCACTCCGACAGAAAGCACCGATGCCCTCCCAGCTCTTCACCCCGATCACCCTCGGCCCGATCGCGTTCGCGAACCGCGTCTTCATCGCGCCGATGTGCCAGTACGCGGTCGAGAAGCGCGACGGCGTGCCGACCGACTGGCACCTCGTGCACCTCGGCTCGCTCGCGTCGGGCGGGGCCGCGCTCGTGATCACCGAGGCGACGGCGGTCTCGCCCGAGGGGCGTATCTCGCCCGAGGACACCGGCATCTGGAACGACGAGCAGAAGGACGCCTGGGCGCGCATCGTCGGCTTCGTGCATGAGCGCGGGGCGAAGGCGGGCATCCAGCTGCAGCACG
>NZ_JBLRDT010000344.1:0-1665 GCF_057512245.1 Gryllotalpicola sp. CP2-P1 | reverse complement strand
CCGCGACGTGCCGCACCTCGGCGTGGTCTTCGGCGAGCGCTCCGCGCGCATCGGGCCCTTCGTCGAGCCTGGCGTCGGCCCCTGCCTCGCCTGCCTCGACCTCAGCCGCGCCGACGCCGACCCCGCCTGGCCCGTGATCGCATCGCAGCTCGCGGGGAAGCGGTCACCCGTCGAGGGCGGCCGGCTCGAGGCATCCGTCACCCTGCGCGTCGTGCGCGAGCTGCTCGCGCACCTGCTCGACGGGTCGCGGGAACTCGTCGGCGCGAGCCTTGAGCTCGGGGTGGACGGGTCGCAGTCGCGTCTCACGCACGAGCCGCACGCTCGATGCGGCTGCCGAGCTCTGCCAGGAAGCGAGACGGCTGACGTGCCCCGGCTCGCCCGGTTCCGGTCTCGCTCCAGCTCAGCCGCAGCCGCCGCCTCGCGCGGGTGATGCCGACGTAGAGCAGACGGCGCTCTTCGTCGACCTGCTCGAAGGTCGTCGCGTACGAGATCGGAACGAGCCCCTCCGAGAGCCCGACGATGTGCACCTCGTCCCACTCGAGGCCTTTGGCGCTGTGCAGGGTCGCGAGAGTGACGGCGCGCACCGTCGGCTCGTGCTGGCCGGCCTGGCGTTCGAGCAGCTCGTCGGTGAAGCGGCGGAACGTCGTTCCCGCGGGCGCCTGATCGGCGAGGGTCATGAGCGCATTGAGGCTCTCCCACCGGTCGCGCACGGCGCCGGCCGCCTCGGGCGGGCTCTGGGTCCAGCCGAGCGAGCGCAGCACGTCTGACACCGACTTGAACAGCGGCTCGCCGCTGACCGTGACGGACGCCGCGCGCAGAGCGAGCACCGCCTGCTTCACCTCGGGCTGATCGAAGAAGCGCTTCGCGCCGTGGATGCGATACGGCACGCCCGCCTGCGTCAGCGCCTGCTCGAGCGCCGCCGCCTGCACGTTCACGCGGTAGAGCACGGCGATCGACTCGGGCGCGCTGCCCGCGGCGATCGAGGCGGCGACGGATGCCGCGACCGCGGTCGCCTCGGCCGCGTCGCTCGGGTGCTGCACGACGCTCGGCGTGGGGGCCGGCTCGTCGGCGTGCGCCGCGTGGAGGACGAGGCTGCCCTGCCTGCCGCGCATCAGCTCGTTCGCAGCGGCGACCACGGGCGGCGCCGAGCGGTAGTTCTGCTCGAGCCGCACGACGATGGCGTCCTCCCAGCGGCGCTCGAAGCCGAGCAGGAATCCGCTCGAAGCGCCCGCGAAGGAGTAGATGGTCTGGCTCGCGTCCCCGACGACGCAGACGTCGCGGCGGTCGCCGAGCCACAGCTCGAGCAGCTGCTGCTGCAGCGGCGAGACGTCCTGGTACTCGTCGACGACGAAGAAGCGGTACTGCTCGCGCACCTGCATCGCGACCTGCGGCTCGGACTCGATCATGCCGGCCGTCACGAGCAGCACGTCCTCGAAGTCGATGAGCTTCCGCTCGTCCTTCAGCGTCTCGTAGGCGGCCATCAGGTCGGCGAGCTGCTCGGCCGTGAGGTTCCCGGGCGTCGGGCGGCCGGCGCGCGCGTACGCGTCGATCGAGAGGCTGCTCACCTTGCGGAACTCGATCTCGGAGGCGGCGTCGCGCAGGGTCGCCGTGTCGAGCTTGAGCTTCAGCACCTGGGCGGCGTGGCCGAGGATGCGCGCCTTCCCC
>NZ_JBLRDT010000343.1:0-1671 GCF_057512245.1 Gryllotalpicola sp. CP2-P1 | reverse complement strand
GCATCCGTGATCACGAGCGTGCCGTAGCCGTCGTCGCTCACCGCGAGCAGCCCGGATGCCAGCAGCTGACGCACCACGCCCCGCCACTGCGCCTGATTGAGCTCGTTGCCGATGCCCCAAGTCGCGAGGCGCTGGTGGCCGTTCTGCTCGACGCGCGGTGTGACCTTGCCCATCAGGATGTCGATGAGGTGCCCGGCGCCGAATTGCTGGTTCCGCTCGCGCTTTAGCCGCACGACGGTCGACAGCAGCTTCTGCGCGGGAACGGTGCCGTCGAAGGTCTCGGGCGGCGCGAGGCAGGTGTCGCAGTTGCCGCACGCCTCTGACTGCTGCCCGAAGTACGACAGCAGGTTCACCCGCCGGCACGACACCGTCTCGCATAGGGCGAGCATCGCGTCGAGGTGGTGGCCCATGCGCTGCTTGAACGCGCGGTCGCCCGGCGACTTGTCGATCAACTGCCGCTGCTGCACGACATCGGCGAGCCCGTACGCGAGCCAGGCCACCGACGGCTGGCCGTCGCGGCCGGCACGGCCCGTCTCTTGGTAGTAGCCCTCGACCGATTTCGGCAGGTCGATGTGCGCGACGAACCGCACGTCGGGCTTGTCGATGCCCATGCCGAAGGCGATCGTCGCGACGATCACGACCCCGTCTTCGCGCAGGAAGCGCGCCTGGGTCTGCGCGCGCACCGCCGCGTCGAGGCCCGCGTGGTAGGGCATGGCGTCGATGCCCTGCGCCCTGAGGAACTCCGCTGTCTTCTCGACCGTCGCGCGGCTCAGCGCGTAGACGATGCCGGCGGCGGGGACGGGCACCCCTGCGGCGTCGACCGATGCGGCCTGCTGCTCGCGGATGAAGGCGACCAGTTGCCTGCGCACCTCGTCTTTGGGGACGATGCGGTACTGGATGTTCGGCCGATCGAAGCTCGACACGAAGTGCTTGGCGCCGCGCAGCCCGAGCCGCTCGGTGAGCTCGCGGTGCGTCGCCTCGGTGGCAGTCGCGGTCAGGGCGATGCGCGGCACGGCGGGCCACAGCTCGGCGAGGTTCGAGAGCCACAGGTAGTCGGGCCGGAAGTCGTGCCCCCATTGGCTCACGCAGTGCGCCTCGTCGATCGCGAAGAGCGCGATCTCACCCTGCCGCAGCAGCTCTTGCACGCGCGGCGTCGCGAGCCCCTCTGGTGCGACATAGAGCAGGTCGAGCTCGCCCGCCACGAAGTCGCGCTCGACCTCGCGCCGCTCGTCGAAGGTCTGAGTCGAGTTGAGGAACGCCGCCTTGACGCCGACGGCCCGCAGGGCATCCACCTGATCTTGCATGAGGGCGATCAGCGGCGAGATCACGATGCCGGTTCCGCGGCGGATCAGCGACGGGATCTGATAGGTGAGGCTCTTGCCGCCGCCCGTCGGCATGAGCACGACCGCGTCGCCGCCCGCCACGAGCTGATCGATGATCGCCGCCTGGTCGCCGCGGAAGTCGCTATAGCCGAACACGCGATGCAGCACGTCGAGGGGCGCGTTCTGCAGCGAGGCGTCTGGCATGCGCCCCAGAGTAGCGAGGACCGCTGACACCCAGGGCATCGCCCCTACGCTTGTGGATATGGACCGACGGCAGCGCGCCCTTCGCGGCGTCGTGGCGTCGGCGCTCGCCGTGTTCGTCGCGGCGCTGTTCCACGTCGCCGGCGGC
>NZ_JBLRDT010000342.1:0-1682 GCF_057512245.1 Gryllotalpicola sp. CP2-P1 | reverse complement strand
TGCGCGCGCACCTCGGCGAGCCCGGCCGGGTCGTCGGCGGGGTCGTGGAATCCGCGGTTGTCGGCCTGCAGCCATGCGTCGAACGCCGCCTGATCGGCGCGGTCGACGAGCCGCAGCTCAAGGCCGGAGCGCGCCAGCCGCTCGGCCGAGGCAGCGTCGATCGGTGCGTCTTCGAAGCTCACGGCACCACGCTAGCGGGCGCTCCGGCCCGGCGCCCGGGCGAGGCACTAGCATCCGTCCATGACCACGACCGCGCCGGCCGCCCGCACCTCGCTCGGCGTCTCGGCCTCGCTGATCGGCTGGCTGTTCTGCGTCGAGCTGACGAGCGGCATCCTGCAGGGCTACTACGTGCCGCTCATCAGCGACATCGTGAAGCACCTCGGCATCCACGACGCCGACTACAACTGGTTCGACGCGGCCCAGCTGCTCGCCTCGGCGATCGTCGTGCCGATCCTCGCGAAGCTCGGCGACATGTACGGGCACAAGCGCGTGCTGCTCGTCGCGACCGCGCTCACCGCCGGCGCGACGTGGTGGCTCGCCTTCGCCGGCAGCTTCACGACCTACCTCATCGCGTTCGCGCTGCAGTGCTTCTACGTCGTCTGGCTGCCGCTCGAGGTCGCGCTGATCTTCGAGCGCGGGCGGCGATCGGATGCCGGGGTGTCGCAGACCCGCCGGGCGGCCGGATTCCTCGTCGTCGCACTCGAGACGGGGGCGATCGCGGGGGCGCTCCTGTCGGGCATCCTGTTCACCGCCACGGGGTCGCTGCCCGCCACGCTCGCGCTGCCCGCCGTCTGCGTCACGCTCGTCTTCTTCGCGATCCTGTTCGGGGTGCCCGAGTCCGAGCCGCTGCCCGGCCGCCGCCTCGACTCCACCGGGTTCGCCGTGCTCGCCGTCGCTCTGCTGCTCGTGACGGGCGGTCTCACGCTGATGCGGTCGCAGGGCCCCGGCAGCCTCTGGGTCTGGCTGCTCATCGCGCTCGGCGTGCTCGCCTTCGTGCCGTTCAGGCTCATCGAGCTGCGCACCGCCGACCCCGCCGTCGACCTGCGCGTCATGCGGAAGCCCGCGATGTGGCCCGTCATCACGACGGCCGGGCTCATCGGTATCAGCCTGCTCGGCGCGCAGGCGCCCCTGTCGACCTTCGCGGGCACGGACCCCGCGAACGGCTACGGGCTCGGGCTTGCGGCATCCGGCCGCTCGCTGCTCATCGGCGTGTACCTCATCTCGATGATCGTCGGCGCGCTGCTGTTCCCGCTCGTCTCGAACTGGACGACCCCGCGCTGGGCCCTCATCATCGGCGCGGCGCTCGTCGGCGTCGGCTATCTGCTGTTCCTGCCGTTCCACGCCCAGACGCTGCAGGTGCTGGTCAACATGCTGATCGCGGGGCTCGGGTCGGGGGCGCTCGTCGGTGCACTGCCCGCGGCCGCCGCGGCAGCCGCGCCGCGCGGTCAGACCGGCGTTGCCACCGGCATGACCAACACGACGAAGACCATCGGCGGCTCGATCGCCTCGGCGGTCTTCGGCGTCGTGCTGCTCACTGCGGCCTCCGAGACGGTCACCTCGACGGCGGCGAGCCTCACAGGCTACATGGCGGTGTGGCTCATCTGCGCGCTTGGCGCCTTCGCCGCGACCGCCCTGCTGTTCTTCGTGCCGAAGGCGGCCTTCGCCGACTGAGCGGCGAGCCG
>NZ_JBLRDT010000341.1:0-1746 GCF_057512245.1 Gryllotalpicola sp. CP2-P1 | reverse complement strand
CCGCGGGCGCGGCTGACGTCACCGTCACGACGCCGGGCGGCACGGCCGATGCGCCGCAGTTCACCTATGTGCCCGTTCCGACCGCAGACACGCTCTCGCCGAGCCAGGGGCCGGCGACCGGGGGCACCTCGGTGACGATCACGGGCAGCGGCTTCGTGCCAGGCGAGACGACTGTCACGATCGGGGGCACGACGGTGCCGGCATCCGATGTCACGGTGAGCTCCGACGGCACGTCGCTGACGTTCACGACGCCGGCGGGCACCGCGGGCGCGGCTGACGTCACCGTCACGACGCCGGGCGGCACCACGGGTGCGCTGCCGTTCACCTACATCGCGGTACCGGCCGTCACCGGCATGACGCCGGACTCCGGCCCGGTCGCGGGCGGCACCACGGTGACGCTCACCGGCTCGGGCTTCACCGGGGCGAGCACGGTGACGGTGGACGGGGTCGACGTGAGCACCTTCACGGTCGACTCCGACACCCAGATCACCCTCGTGACCCCGCCGCACGCTGCGGGCGAAGCGCCGGTCGTGGTGACGACGGCCGGTGGCGATAGCGAGCCGCAGACGTTCACCTACGTGCCGGTGCCGACGGCGACCTCGCTGTCGCCGAGCATGGGGCCGACCACGGGCGGCACCACGGTCACGATCTCGGGCTCCGGCTTCGTGGCGGGCGAGACGACGGTCACGATTGGGGGAGTCACGATCCCCGCGGCATCCGTCACGGTGAACTCCGACGGCTCGCTGACGTTCGTCACTCCCGCGCACGCCGAGGGCGATGTCGACGTGACGGTCACGACGCCGGGCGGCACGAGCGGCGCCCAGACCTTCAGCTACGTCGCCGGGCCGGTGATCACCGGCCTCAGCCCCGACTCGGGGCCGACGACCGGGGGCGATGAGGTCACGATCTCGGGCGCCGACCTCGACGGCGCCACCGAGGTGACGGTCGACGGGCAGGACGTGCCGTTCACGCAGAACCCGGACGGGTCGATCACCATCACGACGCCCCCGCACGCCGCGGGCGACGCCGACATCGTGGTGACCACGGCCGCCGGGTCCTCGCCTGCCGCGAGCTACACCTACGTCAGCCCACCGCCGACCGTGAGCGGCATCGACCCCGACCAGGGGCCGACGACGGGCGGCACGCAGGTGACGATCTCGGGCGACGACCTGGGCGACGCGACCTCGGTGACGGTCGACGGCGACGATGTGCCGTTCACGCAGAACCCCGACGGGTCCATCACGGTCACGATGCCGCCGCATGACGCGGGCACGGCGCAGATCGTGGTGACGACCCCGAGCGGCTCGTCCGACCCGGTCGTCTTCACCTACGTATCCGGCGACGCGTGCGTCGCGACCCCGACGTCGGTGTCGATCTCGCCGAACCACGGGCCCGACACCGGCGGCACCACCACGGTGCTGACGGGCACCGGGTACACCGGCGCCACTGCGGTCAGCTTCGGCGAGACGCCGGCGGCCTCGTTCACGGTCGTGAGCGACACCGAGATCATCGCGGTGACGCCGCCGCACCTCGTCGGCACGGTCGAGGTCTACGTGACGACTCGGTGCGGCGTGGCCGACCCGACCTATACATATGAGGCGACGGCGGCAGCGGCGGCGACAGCCGCGAACGGCAGCGGGCTCGGCTCGGGCTCGGCGCTGGCCACCACCGGTCAGAACCTGTGGCTCGGCGGCATCGTGCTGGGCGTCGGCGCGATCCTGGCGGGTCTCGGGGTGATGCTCGGGC
>NZ_JBLRDT010000340.1:0-1778 GCF_057512245.1 Gryllotalpicola sp. CP2-P1 | reverse complement strand
CCACGGCGATCGCCTTGTAGCCGGCGCGCTGAGCGGCGCGGCATCCGCCCTGCCCCGCGTCGAGCTCGATGACCTCGTCGACACGGTGCGCCGCACGCGCACGCGCGCCGTCATGGTGGCGGGCGGCCTGCCGGGCGGCAACGAGCAGCTGCGCGAGCTGGGCTGGGCGTTCGAGGACTCGGGGGTCGAGCTGATCCTGGTCTCGCGGCTCATCGAGGTCGCCGGGCCGCGCATGCACTGGCGGCCCGTCGAGGGGCTGCCCATGGTGCACGTCGACCTGCCGCGGTTCTCGGGCTTCAACTACTCGATCAAGCGGGCCTTCGACGTCGTCGCGGGCGGTCTCGCGCTGCTCGTCGCGAGCCCCGTGATGCTCGTCGTGGCGCTCGCCGTGAAGGCCGACGGCGGCCCCGTGCTGTTCCGCCAGCGCCGGGTGGGCATGCGGGGCGGCCACTTCGCGATGCTCAAGTTCCGCTCGATGGTCGTCGATGCCGAAGCCAGGCGCGACGAGCTGATGCACCTCAACGAAGGCGCGGGGCTGCTGTTCAAGCTCAGGGACGACCCGCGGGTCACGCGCGTCGGCCGGGTCATCCGCCGCCTCTCGCTCGACGAGCTGCCCCAGCTGTTCAACGTGCTGCGCGGCGACATGAGCCTCGTCGGCCCGCGACCGCCCCTGCCGGCGGAAGTCGACCGCTACGAGGGGCGGGTGAACCGGCGCCTGCTGATCAAGCCCGGCATCACGGGGCTCTGGCAGGTGTCGGGGCGCAGCGGGCTGAGCTGGGAGGAGAGCGTGAAGCTCGACCTCTGGTACGTCGAGAACTGGTCTTTGACGAACGACCTGATGATCCTGCTGCGCACCGCGCGCACGGTGGTCGCACACGAGGGGGCGTACTGATGGGAAGGGCTACCGATGACTAAAGAGAGGGTGCTGCTCGTCTGCTCGGGCGGCGGCCACTTGAAGCAGCTGTTCGCCCTGGCCGAGCGCATCGGCATCGCGGCCGAGGACCAGCTGTGGCTCACCTTCCGCAACGGGCTCAGCGAGTCGCTGCTCGCCGAGCGCGAGGTGATCTTCACACCGTTCGCCGCGCCGCGGGACGCGACCAACATCCTGCGGCTGCGCGCCTTCGCCGAGCTGCTGCTCGCGACGAACCGCTTCTCGATGGCGGTGTCGACAGGGTCGAGCCCGGCGGTCGCCGTGCTGCCCGTCGCGGTCAAGCACGGCATCCGCGCCCACTACATCGAGTCGGCGGCGCGCGCGGACGGGCCCTCGCTGTCGGGGCGGCTGATCGCGCGCAACGGGCACATCCCGACCTATACGCAGTACCCCGTGTGGGAGAACGAGCGGTGGCGGTATCGCGGGTCGATCTTCGACTCGTTCCGGCCCGCGGATGCCTCGGGCCGCCGCCGCGTCGCGCGGGTCGTCGTCTCGGTCGGCACGCAAGAGGGCTACCCGTTCCATCGCCTGTACCGCGCGCTCGCGCCCCTGCTCGACGGCTGCGATGTGCTCTGGCAGACCGGCACCGAGGACGTGTCGGAGTACGGCATTCCCGGCCGGCCGATGGTGCCGCACGCAGAGCTCGCCCAGGCGATCGGCGAGGCCGACGTCGTCATCGCGCACGCCGGCACGGGCACCGCCATCACGGCGCTCGAGAACGGCAAGGTGCCCGTGCTCGTGCCGCGGCTCGCGAAGTACCACGAGCACGTCGACGACCACCAGGTGCAGATCGCCCGCGAGCTCGAGAGCCGCGGACTCGCGCTCATGCGGCACGCCGAGGACCTCA
>NZ_JBLRDT010000339.1:0-1791 GCF_057512245.1 Gryllotalpicola sp. CP2-P1 | reverse complement strand
GTGCACGCCGCGAGCACAAGAGCCGCGGCCGCTCCCCCGAGAAGGAGGAGCGGCCGCGGCATCCGATGCCCCCGAGCGCTCATGCGCTCAGTCTGCGCTCGTTACGGCAGGTAGTACATCGGGTTCGGCAGCTTGAACTGCTTGCCGTGTGCCGCGCCCGTCAGGTCGGAGTACTGGTCGCCGAAGTCGGCCACGATGTCGTAGCCCTGCGTCTCGATGTGCGCACGGGTGCCCGACTTGTACTCGATGGTGGTGCAGCTGGCGGCCGCGCAGCTCAGATACGACGGCGTGGTCGGCTGCTTGAGGAACAGCTTCGAGTCGTCGATCGTGCCGTAGCCCGTGCTCGCGAGGTTGGCCTCGGTCGCCGCGCGCTGGGCCTCGGGGCGCCCCGTGATGAAGAACACCGTGTAGCCGTGCGCCTGCGCGAACTTGTAGAGGCCGACCATGCCGGGCACGGCGGGGAACGCGCCCGCGTTCACCCAGTAGCCGTTGATCGTGGGGTTGTAGCCGAACGAGTTCGCGATCTCGTAGTCGTAGGTGTTCAGCAGCGTGTCGTCGACGTCGAAGACGATGGCCGGCTTGGTGCCGTGGGCGGGGCGGGCCTGCGGCGAGGTGAGGTACTTCTCGGCGCCCGCGACGATCTGCGCCATCTGCTTCGCGTAGTTCGAGGTGCTCGACGGGATCGTCGCCGTGACGTCGTCGCCGACACCGGGGATGTCGTAGGTGGTGGTGGCCGAGCCGTAGTAGGCCTTGATCTGGTCTTCGACGATGCCGATGTTCGGCTCGGCGTTGCCGTCCTTCGGAACGTAGGAGTTCTCGGCGAGCGCGCCGGCCGCCTGACGATCGACGACGGTCTGGTTGGCTGCGGCGGGCGAGCCGGGGTGGGCGCTGGCGGCGAAGGTGCCGCCCAGAACGAGCCCACCGGCGGCGATGGCCGCGCCGATGAACAGGGGAAGGCGTTGGGAAGTGCGAGTCACAGTGGCCCCCGATCGGGTGTAAGGAAGGTGAACTGCTGGTGAACATAGCAGGCTCACGGTTCGCGTACGTTACGGCCGGGTCGCGTCAGCTCCGAATGGCGAAGGCGGTCTCGTGCACGACGGGGATCTCGGTGACCTCGACCGACGCCACGCGCGCCGCCTGCGGCCCGCGGTCGAGCCAGGCGAGCATGCGCTCGACGACTCCGGACTCGCCTTCGATCTCGGCCTCGACCGCCCCGTGCGGCGTGTTGCGCACCCAGCCGGCGAGACCGAGCTCGAGCGCGTGATCTCGGGCCGCGTAGCGGAACCCGACGCCCTGGACGTCGCCGGTCACGACTGCACGCACACGCCTCATCGCCGCGCCGGCCCTTCGGTGGCGGTGCCTAGCTGGACCGCGAGAAGACGTTCATCGGCAGGGCGAACGACAGGGCGATCGCGACGATGCCGGCGAAGAAGACCGGCGCCTGCCAGCTCGGCAGCTCAGGCGCGACGGCGAAGAGCACGAAGCCGCCGGCGAAGAAGATGGCGGCGATCACGAGCTTGATGACAGTCATGGGTCCTCCTGCCGACAAGCCTACCGGGCAGACTGGGGCGCGTGGACGCGACCACCTCCTATCTCGACGCCTGGCAGCTGACGACGGATGCCTCGACCGTCGCGACCCGCAGCAGCGAGGTCACCTTCGTCCGCACCGCGGACGGAACTCTCGCCGTCCTGAAGCTCGCCCGCGTTCTCGAAGAGCAGCGCGGGAACGCCCTGATGGCATGGTGGTCCGACAGAGGCACCGGCGCCTCGGCGCGGGTGCTCCAGCAGCTC
>NZ_JBLRDT010000034.1:0-18258 GCF_057512245.1 Gryllotalpicola sp. CP2-P1 | reverse complement strand
TTGAAGCGCGCCTCGGGCAGCGCCGCAAGCGCCTCGGCGAGCGTGCTGAAGCGCGCCCCGTTGCCCAGCTCGACGTCGGCGAGTGCCGCGCGGGTGAGCTGATCGATGCGCTCGCGGCGCCCCGCGAGCCGCCTGAGGTCGGGGTCGTGGCTGATGATCGCGATGCCGTCGGCCGAGGCGTGCACGTCGGTCTCGATGTAGACCGCGCCGGCCTCGAGCGCCTTGGTGAAGGCGGGCAGGGTGTTCTCGGGCGCTTCGAGCGCGAGCCCGCGGTGCGCGAGCACGCGCGGACGCGGGGGAGCGAAGTAGCCGCTGCCCGAGTCGCCGGCGCTCAGGGCGCTACTCCGCGGCGGGCGGAGTCGCCGGCGGGTTCGTCGCGGTCGGCACCGAACCGCCGGGAACCTTCGCGCCGAACGCCTGCCCGATGCCGTCGAGCGCCTTGGTGAGCTCGGCGGGGATCATCCACACCTTGTTCGCCTGCCCGTTCGCGATGAGCGGCAGGGTCTGCAGGTACTGATAGGCGAGCAGCAGGTCGTCGGGCTTGCCCTGGTGGATCGCGGAGAAGACGGTGTCGATCGCCTTCGCCTCGCCCTCTGCGCGCAGGATCGCGGCCTGCTTCTCGCCCTCTGCGCGCAGGATCGCCGACTGCTTCGTTCCTTCCGCGTTGAGGATCTCGGCCTGCTTGGTGCCCTCGGCGTTCAGGATCGCGGCGCGGCGGTTGCGCTCTGCGCGCATCTGCTGCTCCATCGAGTCCTGGATCGAGGCGGGCGGGTCGATCGACTTGAGCTCGACACGGCCGACGCGGATGCCCCACTTGCCCGTCGCCTCGTCGAGCACGACGCGCAGCTGGGAGTTGATGTTGTCGCGGCTCGTGAGCACCTCTTCGAGGTTCATGCCGCCGACCACGTTGCGCAGGGTGGTCGTGGTCAGCTGCTCGACCGCGGCGAGGTAGTTCGCGATCTCATAGGTCGCCGCGCGGGCATCCGTCACCTGGAAATAGATGACGGTGTCGATCGAGACGACCAGGTTGTCCTCGGTGATGACCGGCTGCGGCGGGAACGACACGACCTGCTCGCGCAGGTCGATGAGCGGCCGCAGGTGGTCGATGTACGGCACGAGCAGGTTGAGCCCCGGTGTGAGGGTCTTGTGATAGCGGCCGAGCCGCTCCACGACGCCCGCCCGCGCCTGGGGGACGATGCGGATCGCCCGGAAGATCGTCACCAGCACGAAGATGATGACGATCACGATGACGACGCCGATGATCACTGCGCCTGCGTCCATGCCGACCTCTCTGTCATGTCACGTCTGTTCCGCGCCGCCTCAGCCGAGCGGCGCGCTGCTCGCCTCTGGTTCGATGACGACGGATGCCCCGTCGACGGCCAGCACACGCACGAACACGCCCGGGCCGATCGCCGGCGCGGTCTCGCCGCGAAGCCGTGCGCTCCACGTCTCGCCGTTCGCGAGCTTCACCTGGCCGCCCGCCTGCGTGACCTGGGTGAGCACCTGGCCGGTCGTGCCGACGATGGCGTCGATGTTGCTCTTCGTCGGGTCGGAGCTGCGGCGCAGCGCGTTCAGCAGCGGCGGCCGCAGCAGGAAGGTGCCGAGGATCGCGATGACGGCGGCGATGATCGTCGCGAGCCACCAGGGCGCCCCGAGCAGATCGGCGATGAGCCCGCCGAGGGCGCCGAGGGCGAGCAACATGAACTCGATCTCGGCCGTGAGCATCGCGATGGCCACGAGCACGACGATCAGAGCGGCCCAGACGACCCACTCGAACCCACCCATGAGGCTCACCCTACTGTCATTGGTAGGGTCGATGGGGGTTTCTTCGCACCCTATTTCGTCCCCCATTAGGAGTTCCTCGTGACCAACCCTCTCGCCCCCGGATCCCTCGCAGGCAAGCGCGTGCTCGTCACGGGGTCGAGCCGCGGAATCGGCGCCGACACGGTCACCTACTTCGCCGAAGCGGGGGCGAAGGTCGTCATCAACTACCGCAACAAGGCGGCGCGCGCCGAGAAGCTGCAGGCGCAGCTGGCCGAGAAGGGCGCCGAGGCGCTGGTCGTCGCCGCCGATCTGACCGACCCCGAGTCGGTCGCCGCGATGTTCGCGCAGGTGAAGGACGCCTGGGGCGGACTCGACCTGCTCGTGCTGAACGCGTCGGGCGGTATGGAGGCGGGCATGGGCGACGACTACGCGCTGCGCCTCAACCGCGATGCGCAGGTCTCGGTGCTCGAGGCCGCACTGCCGCTGCTGGCAGCGGGCGGCCGCGTCGTGTTCGTCACGAGCCACCAGGCGCACTTCATCCGCACGACGCCGACCATGCCCGAGTACGAGCCGGTCGCGAAGTCGAAGCGCGCCGGCGAGGACGCACTGCGCGAGCGGATTCCCGCGCTCGAATCACGCGGCATCGACTTCGTCGTCGTCTCCGGCGACATGATCGAGGGCACGATCACGGCGACGCTGCTGAACCGCATGAACCCTGACGCGATCGAGGCGCGCCGCCAGGCCGCCGGGAAGCTCTACAACGTGGCCGAGTTCGCCGCAGAGGTCGCGCTCGCCGCTGTCGAGCCGGTGCCGGCGGGCCACACCCGCCTCGTCGGCGACACCTCCGGCTTCGCGGGCGAGTAGCCCGCCCTCAGGAGATGTCGGGCCACGGGGCAACGTCGACCTCGTTGCCCTC
Organism: Gryllotalpicola sp. CP2-P1; assembly: GCF_057512245.1. NCBI lineage: Bacteria > Bacillati > Actinomycetota > Actinomycetes > Micrococcales > Microbacteriaceae > Gryllotalpicola > Gryllotalpicola sp. CP2-P1. The sequence continues at coordinate 15,578 of NZ_JBLRDT010000034.1, read as the reverse complement.
GGGGTCCGCGAGCGTCCACCAGTTCGGCCCGTTGTCGCGCACGACGCTGCCGCCTGCCGCGACGGCCGCGTCGATGCGACTGCGCGCCACGTCGCCCGGAACGTAGAGGTCGAGGTGGATGCGGTTGCGCTGCGGCCGGGGCGCATCCATCTGCTGGAACCACATATTGGGGCCGAAGCCGCCGGGGTCGGTGACGTCCTCGTCGAGGAACGGCGCGTAGCCGAGCACCGCCGCCCAGAACGGCCGCACCCTCTGGATGTCCAGCGCGTCGATGGCGATCTGCACCGCCTGCACCCGGCTCGGGTCGGCGGCGGCGCCGAGTTCCCGGGCCACGGCCGAGATCTGCGCCGCGAGCTCGGCGTCTCGGGCGCTCAGCCAGGCGTCGGGCTCGACCTCGTGGGTGCGCAGCCGCACCTGCACGCCGGAGTAGCGCAGGTCGACGTCGGGGTGGTGGTTCGCGGCATCCGCCAGCTCGCCGATGCGCGTCAGCAGCTTGACGCCCGTCGCGAACGAGCCGGTCGCGAAGTAGCACGCGGCGCCGGTGGAGAGGATGCGCCAGTCCTCGACCCCGGGAAAGGCGTGGAACTCGTGCGGGGTGATGGGCTCGACCATGGGGCGCAGGGTACCCGCTGTCGGCGGCCGCCTCTAGCCTCGCGGTATGAGCTCACTCGGAATCATCTTCCAGCCCTCCTCGCCGCCCGAGCGGCTGCGCGCGGCCGCCGGCGCCGCCGAAGAGGCCGGTCTCGACGAGCTGTGGGTGTGGGAGGACTGCTTCAAAGAGAGCGGCATCGCCTCGCTGGTCGCGGCGCTCGCGGCGACCGAGCGGCTCAGGGTCGGCGTGGGCATCCTGCCGATGCCCCTGCGCAACGTTGCCCTTCTCGCGATGGAGCTCGCCACGATCGATCGCCTCTTCCCGGGTCGTGGGCGCTTCGGCGTGGGCCACGGCGTGCAGAGCTGGATGGGGCAGACGGGGACCCGCGTTGCCTCGCCGCTGACCCTGCTGCGCGAATACGTGCCGGCTCTGCGGCGGCTGCTCGCCGGCGACGAGGTCACCGCGTCGGGCCGCTACGTGAGCCTCGACCGCGTGAGGCTCGACTGGCCGCCGGCAGCACCGACGCGCATCCTCGCCGCGGCCGAGGGGCCGAAGACGACCGCTCTCGTCGGCGAGGTCGCCGACGGCATCGTGCTCACCGGCGGCTGGAGCGCAGGCATGGTGCGCGACAGCGTCGCGCGGGCGACGCGGGCCCGGGCGGATGCCGGCGTCGACGGCGCCTTCGAGGTGGCCGTCTTCCTGCTGGCCGACTTCGGCGACGGTGCGCACGAGCGCATGGAGGCCGAGTTCGATCGCTGGCGGTTCACGGGGGAGCGGCGCTACGCAGCCGTCGGATCGGTCGACGACGTCGCGGCAACGGTGCGCGACGTGTTCGCAGCGGGGGCGACCTCGGTGCTGCTGCAGTCCCGCATGGGCGACGACGACGTCGAGGGCTTCGCGCGGAACGCAGGCCGGGTGCGAGAGGTGCTCGGGGTCAGTGCTTCTTTGCGGCCGTGAGCGCGGTCTGCAGCTCGTCGAAGTCGAGCGCCTCGACCGGCAGCTTGCCGCACGGGGTGGCGCGCAGCCCGTCGAGCAGCAGCCAGAGGTACCGCTTCCAGACCGGCCGGCCGACGGCCTCGCTCATGGTGAAGTTCACGCCCATCATGAACAGGATGGCGGCGATGTCGGTGGGGGCCGCGTCTGCGCGCAGGCATCCGTTATTCTTCGCCCGCTCGACGAGAGCGGTGACGGGCTCGAACAGCGCATCGCGCATCGTCTCGAGCTTGCCGTCGACGTGAATCGGCTGCTCGGCCATGGTTCCGGCGGTCATCAGCTCGTGCAGTCCGCGGTCGTCGGCCTGCTTCGCCACCGTCGTCTCGATGAACCCGACGAGCGCCTGCCACGGGTCGTCGACCTCGAGGGCCGCGCGCGCCGAAGCGGCGAGTTGCTCGAAGTCGTCGGCGAAGATCGCGGCGGCGAGCTCCTGCTTGTTGGCGAAGTGCCGATAGGCGGTGCCGACGCCGACTCCGGCGTGGTGCGCGATCTCGTCGAGGGTCGCCTCGAGGCCCCGCGCGGCGAACACCTCGCGGCCCGCGTCGAGCAGAAGGCGGCGGTTGCGCGCCGCGTCACGACGAAGCGGCCGGGTAGGGGAATCCGCAGTGCTTGTCACACTCGTCACTCCTTCCCGGCCGCGTCGTCGCATCGCTATGCGTGAATCATTGCAGGCTCTCCTGAGGAGTGGACGAATTCCTCCGGCACGCCGCGACGCAGCACGATCGCGGTGACCACGGCGCCGCCCGCGAAGATCGCGGCCGCGAGCCAGAACGCCACGTGGTAGCCCTCGATCGCACCCTGCGCCTGGACGCCGAGCTGAGCCTGCTTGGTCAGCGCCTTCGCGATGTGATCGGTGATGTAGGCCGTGATGGTGGTGCTCGCGATGGTGTTGAGCAGGGCGGTCCCGATGGAGCCGCCGACCTGCTGCACCGTGTTGACGGTGGCAGAGGCCACGCCGGCGTCTTCGGGGTTCACGCGCAGCGTCGAGATGCTCATGGCGATCGAGAACAGCGTGCCCATGCCGAGACCGAGCAGGATGAGGCTCGGCAGCACGTCGGCCGCGTAGTCGCCGAGGACCTCGATGCGCGTGAGCAGGGCGAGGGCGATGGCGCCGAGGAGCATGCCGATGGGCACGAGGATCTTCGGGCTCACCCTGCGCTGCAGACGCGGCATGATGACCGCCGCCGTCAGCACGATGGCCGCCGGCAGCGGCAGGAAGGCGACGCCGGTCTTGACCGCGCTGTAGCCGAGGTTCGACTGCAGGTAGTAGGTCATGAAGAGGAAGACACCGAACATGCCGGTCGTCGCGAGGAACATCGCGATCAGGCCGCCGCCGCGGTTGCGGTCGAGCAGGATGCGCAGCGGGAGCAGGGCGTGCTTCGAGTAGGCCTCGATGACGACGAACGCGACGAGCAGGACCCCCGAGGCGATCAGGAAGCCGAGGGTCTTGACGTCGCCCCAGCCGTCGGTGTCGGCGAGCGAGAAGCCGTAGACGAGGGCGAACAGACCGGCGGTGATGGTGATGGCGCCGGGCAGGTCGAGCCGCGGTCGGTGCGCACTCGCGCTGTGGCGCAGCAGCACGAACGCGCCGATCAGGGCGGGAATCGCGAAGAAGATGTTCACGAACATGGTGGCGCGCCACGAGAAGTACTCGGTCAGCACGCCGCCGAGCAGCAGGCCGAGGGCGGCGCCGCCACCGCCGATGGCGCCGAAGATGCCGAAGGCGCGCCCGCGCTCTCGGCCGTCGACGAAGGTCGTGGTGAGGATGGCGAGGACGGCGGGCGCGAGGATCGCGCCGAACGCGCCCTGGATGACGCGCGCGGTGACGAGCATCTCGAAGCTGGTCGCGAAGCCGCCGAGGGCGGATGCCAGGGCGAAGCCCGCGAGGCCGATGATGAGCGCCCACTTGCGGCCGAACAGGTCAGCCAGGCGGCCGGCGAAGAGCAGCAGGCTGCCGAAGGCGAGGGTGTAGCCGGTGATGATCCACTGGCGGTCGTTGTCGCTGAACGCGAGCGCCTTCTGCGCGGTCGGCAGGGCGATGTTCACGACGGTGGAGTCGAGGATGACCATGAGCTGGCTGAGCGCCAGCACGACGAGGATGACCCAGCGACGCGAGTGATGGTGCTCTGCATGCGGGTCGGCGCTCACGGTGGGCGCGGTGGCGGTAGCGGACAAGAGGGCTCCCGAGGACTAGAGCTTGATTCGGAGATTGATACTCCGGTTACTCTAGGTGCAAAACGGAACCACTACCTCCGGATTAGCTGAGGGTCTGGTTTCGCGCTGATGAACTGCGGGGGAGTGAGCCGATTCAGTCGTCGAGGCGACGGCGCAGCAGGCAGAACTCGTTGCCCTCGGGGTCCTGCAGGACGTACCAGGATTCCTCGCCGGTCTGGCCGACGTCGGCGTGCCGGGCGCCGATGCCGAGGAGCCGCTCGAGTTCGGCATCCTGATCGCGGTCGGTCGGGTTCACGTCGATGTGAATGCGCAGCCGCTCGGGCCTCGGGTCGGTGCTGCGGCTGAAGATCAGGGTCGGCTGCAGGCCGCCGAAGCCGCTCGCCGGCCCGATCTCGACCTCGTCGCCGTCATCGTCGAGGGTCGTGAATCCGAGCACCTCGCTCCAGAAGTCCGCGAGCCGTTGCGGATCGACGCACTTGATCACCAGTTCCGAGAGCCGTGATGCCATGTGCGGAACGCTAGCGGCGATCGGTGCGATCCGCGCAGGTCACGCGCGGTCCTGCCACATCCACTCCATCTCGTCGACGACGGCGGCGTGCGCCTCGGCCCCCGCGAGCTCGGCGACGACCGCCAGGGCGAGATCGGTTCCCGCCGAGACCCCTGCCGAAGTGCGGATGCGGTCGGACGAGCGCACGAAGCGCCGCCCGCGCACGACCATGGTCGTGGGCGAGGCTGCCTGCAACTCGTCGAAGGCGCCGTGGTGCGTGGTGGCTTCGAGGCCGGCCAGCAGGCCGGCAGAGCCGGCGACGAGGGCGCCGGTGCACACGGTGAGCAGCAGCGAGGCATCCGCACTTCGCTCGCGCAGCCACGCGAGAACGCGCTCATCGCGCTGCAGTGCGCGACTGCCGCGCCCGCCGGGGATCACGAGGACGTCCGCGCGCGGCGCATCGTCGAGCGTGAAGTCGGGAACGACGGCGAAGCCGCCACGGCCGACGGGGTGCGGCGTGACGCCGACGGATGCCACGGCGAAGGCGCTGGGGTCGGTGACCTCGCCGGCGACGTTGAACACCTCGTAGGGGCCGGCATAGTCGAGGACTTCCATGCCGTCGAAGGCGAGGATCTGAACGGACCAGGGGAGAGGCATGCCGCAAACGTACCGGCAGCGCGGCTCCTGGCAGAGAGCGGCAGACCCGTCATCCATCTCAATCCAGACGGATTCCATAATGTGAGGGAAATTCGACGCAGGCGGGGGGAGAGACTCGGCTCGCGGCCACTACGACGACGCTTTCGACTTCGAGTCGTTGAGGCGGCTCACGCTCGACCCGCTCAGGCCCGGTGGCAGTCTCAGGTACGCGGCGCGCCTGCACGACCTCGAGACCGACGAGCTCGCACCGAGATTCGCCGACGCACCGGCCGACGCGATCGTCGTGTTCGACGAGACGTTCCTGCAGCGCGACGCGCGGGCGAGCATCGTGATCGACAACACCGACCCGCAGCGGCCAGCCCTCGTCACATCGGCCTGACACCTGGTGTGCCGACGCTCCTCTCCAAACCGATCTGATCTCCGATAATGCTGGTTATGTCAATAAAGCCATTCCTGCCGCTCCCCGCCGCGCACGCACGGACGTAGGGTCGAAAGGATGAGCACCGCGGAGCGGATGGAAGACCTGAACGGCGTGCGCGCCCTGATCACCGGCGGGACCTCGGGGCTGGGGCTCGCCATGGCCGCGGGGCTCGCCGAGGCCGGCGCTCGGGTCGCGATCACGGGACGATCGGCGGATCGTGTCGCCGAGGTCGCCTCGACCATCGGGAACGACGCCATCGGCATCGCGATGGACAGCCGCGACGAGACGTCGGTCGAGGCCGGAGCGACACGGGCGTGGGACGCGCTCGGCGGGATCGACCTGCTGGTCAACAACGCCGGCATCGGAATGCGCACGGTGAACCCCGACTTCATGACGACGCCGCACGGCTTCTGGGAAGTGGCACCCGCCGCCTTCCGCGACATGGTCGACACGAACCTGACGGGATACTTCCTGGTCGCCCGCGCCGTCGTCCCCCGCATGCTCGACGCGGGCAGTGGACGCGTCGTGACGATCAGCATGAACCACGGCACGATGAACCGACGCGGCTTCGTCCCCTACGGCCCGTCGAGGGCCGGCGCCGAGGCACTCGCGCGCATCATGGCCGCGGATCTCGCCGACACTCCCGTGCGGGCGAACATCCTGCTGCCGGGCGGCGCGACGGCGACGGGGATGCTCGACGGCATGGCTCGCCCTGGTGGTCTCGCCGTGCTCTCCCCCGACGTCATGCGCCCGCCGATCCGCTGGCTGGCCTCGAAGGAGGCTGCCGACGTGCACGACGAACGGATCGTCGCGACGGAGTTCGCGGACTGGCTGGCCGCGCGGCGCCGGTGAAGGCCGGCGGCACGCGTCAGCGCGCCAGGAGTTCTCCGAGCACCGCAAGCGCCTGATCGCGAGCTTCCGCGTCGCCCACGGTGCCGCCGCCGACGAATCCGTGCCCGACGCCCTCGAGCAGAACCAGCCGGCTCGGCACGCCTGCGGCGCTCAATCGCTCATGCATGTGCACGGCCTCGGGTCGCAGCGCGTCACGGGTGCCGACGGCGATGAGCGTGGGCGGCAGGCCGTCGACGGGCGTCCTCACCGGGTCGACCCCCGGGGCCGCGGCGTCGCTCCCGGCCCACGCGGCCACGGCGTCGGCGAGCAGGTCGAGGTCGGGGCCGCCGTCGACCGTGCGATCGGCCACCGCCAGGCTGAGGTCGAGGCTCGGATTCGTGAGGAAGAGCGCGGCGACCGGTATCCCCTCGTCGCGCAGCCGCGCCGCGGCCACGAACGCGATCGCCCCGCCGGCCGAGTCGCCCGACAGCACGAGGGCCCCGTTCGGGTGCTCGGAGTGGGCCAGCCTGGCGGCCGCCAGGAAACCGGCGATCGACTCCCCTGCACGCGCCTCGGGCGCGAGCGCGTAGTCCACCGAGTACACGACGCTGCCGATCGCCGACGTGAGACGGCGGCAGTAGGCATCCTGCGAATCGAGGTCGCCGACGACGAAATACCCGCCGTGCGCGTAGACCGCGACCACGGCCGGCTCGCCGGGCTGAGCCGCATAGCGGCGCACGCGCACTCCCCCGGCGTCAAGGTCGTCGACGGCCGCGACCTCGGGGCCGGGCGCGCGCGCCGCCGCTCGTGCTCTCGACTCTCGGCGCAGACGCTCGGCCGTTCCCTGGTCCATGGGCGAAAGTCTTGCAGAACGCCTAGGCCGCAGAGCGCTCGCCGGGCACCCGGCGACGCAGGCCCGGGTCGCCGACCTCGGGGCCGCGATAGACCATGTCCATCGCCCCGACGCTCTCCCCCGGCGGCACGATCGCGTCGATGCGGTCGAGGACCTCGTCAGAGAGTGCGACGTCGGTGCCGGCCAGCGTGTCCTCGAGCTGCTCCATCGTGCGCGGCCCGGCGATCGCCGAGGTCACGCCCGGGTGCGCGATCACGAACGCCATCGCAAGATGCGTGAGCGTGATGCCCACCTCGTCCGACAGCGCGACGAGCTGCTCCACGGCGGCCAGCCGGCGCTCGTCGCGGAAGTGGCGCATCCCGGTGCGGGTCGAGCGGAAGTTGTCGTTCTCGCGCCCGGCGCGGTAGCGACCCGTCAGCGTGCCGCCGGCGAGCGGGCTGTAGACCAGGGTGCCCATGCCGTAGCGCTGGGCGACCGGCAGGATCTCGCGCTCGATCTCGCGATCGAGGATCGAGTAGTTCGGCTGCTCGGTGCGGAAGCGCTCGAAGCCGCGCCGTTCGGAGACCCACTGCGCCTCGACGATCTCGGAGCCGCGCATCGACGACGACCCGATCGCGCGCACCTTGCCCTGCCGCACGAGGTCGGTGAGAGCCGAGAGGGTCTCGTCGATGTCGGTGTCGGGGTCGGGCCGGTGTAGCTGATAGAGGTCGATGTAGTCCGTCTGCAGGTTGCGCAGCGAGCGCTCGACGGCCTGGACGATCCAGCGGCGCGACGCGCCACGGTGGTTCACGTCGTCATCGACCGCACCCCAGAACTTCGTCGCGAGCACCACCTCGTCGCGGCGGCCCCTGAGGGCCTCCCCCACGACCTGCTCCGAGTCGCCGTAGCGGTCTGCGGTGTCGATGAAGTTGATGCCGCCGTCGAGCGCGCGCTGGATGATGCGGATGCCCTCCTGGCGGTCCGGGTTGCCGAGCGAGCCGAGCATCATCGCGCCGAGCGCGTAGGGGGTGACCTTGATGCCGGTGCGGCCGAGGGTGCGGTACTGCATGACTACTCCCTAGTGGCATCCGCTCGGATGCCGTGAGACGATTGGAAACGGGACATCGTTCCGATACACCTCACTATATGGGACATTGTTCCGCTTATCAACGAGTCAGGGAGAACCGCGGATGCCTCGGGCCGATGCGCAGCGCAATGTCGACGCTCTTCTCGCCGCCGCTAAGGAGGAGTTCACGACCCATGGCGTCGACGTGGGAGTGCGCGCCATCGCCGCGCGCGCGGGGGTGGGCACGGCGACCCTCTACCGCCACTTCCCCCTGCGCTCCGACCTGATCGTCGCCGTCTTCCGGCGCGAGATCGACGACATCACGGCCCTGGCGACGCAGCTCGCCGAGACGCATGAGCCCGATGCGGCCGTTCGCCAGTGGGTGCAGCGCTACACGGAGTTCGTGGCCACGAAGCACGGGCTCGGTGCGGCGCTGCACTCGGGCGACCCCGCTTACAGCGGGCTGCGCGAGTACTTCGAGAGCAACGCCGGCCCCGCGCTGCAGCGTCTGCTCGACGCGGCGGCAGCGGCGGGCGCCATGCGCGGCGGTATCGACGCGATCGACTTGATCGGCGCCGTCGCCAATCTGTCGGTGCCGCCGCCCGGCAGCACCGACACGTCGCGCGCCGCGCGGATGGTCGGGCTGCTGCTCGACGGGTTGCGCTACGGGGCGGGCGCTTCCCGGTTGTAGTCCGCCTGCGCTTCGGCCACGCTTGTCGGCCATGAGCCGTGACGACACCGCGGCGGCGATTCGCGCCGAGCGGCGCGTTCTGACCGCCTCCTTGCTCGGCGCCGGGGTGCTCGGCGTGGGCGCGGTTGCGTGGGGGCTCGTCACCGATGCGGGTGCACTCGTCTTCGACGGGGTCTACACGCTGGCCGGAATCGCGCTGTCGGCCGCATCCCTGCTCGCCTCGCGGGCTGCTGCTTCCGCACCGTCACGCCGATTCCCCTTCGGAAAGCAGGCCGCAGTGCCGATCGCGGTGCTGATCCAGGGCGCGGCACTCGGCGGCACACTCCTCTACGCCGCCATCACCGCGGTTCAGGCCATCGCCGCGGGCGGCTCGCGCGCCTCGAAGGCGGTGCTGCTCGCATACGGCCTGCTCTCTGGCGCGTTCTCGGCGCTACTCGTGCTGATCATGCGCGGCCTGGCCCGCGACTCGGACCTCGCGCGGGCCGAGATCGTCGGCTGGCGCGCAGGGACCGTGCTGAGCCTGGTCGTCACCGTCGGCGGCGCGGGAGGCCTCCTTCTGGAGCGCACGGCGCTCGGCGGCCTGAGCGTCTTCGTCGACCCTGCCCTGGTGCTGGTCGCCGTGGCGATCGTCGCGGGCATGCCCGTGCAGCTCATCCGCGCCGGACTGCACGAGCTGCTCGAAGGCGCGCCGCCGCCGGACGTGGTCGCCCGCATCGAGCACGCCGTCGCCGACGCGCGCGCCTCGTTCGAGCTCCCCGCTCCCCTGGTGCGCCCGACGAAGCTCGGCCGCCGCCTCTACGTCGAGATCGACTTCGTCGTCGCGCCCGACCTCTGGGACGTCGACGCCGAAGACCGCGTGCGTCACGCCATCGTCGCTCGGCTCGAGGAGTTGCCGTTCGACGTCTGGGCCTCCGTCGAGCTCACGACCGACGAGGGCCTCGCCTCCTGAGCGGCCGGCGGCTCAGCCGACGCGCTCGCCGTCGGCGAAGATCGCACCCGACGGGGACCCGGCGGGCAGCGTCGCCGCCGCGACGACCCACTTCGCGGCCTCCGTGGGCGGTACATCCTCGTCGTCGGTGCCGAGCTCGGGGTGGGTGTCGACGCGGCCGGGGTCGACGGCGTTGACGAGAACGCTCGTGTCGTGGAACGCGGCGGCAAGCATCTTCGTCAGAACGTTGAGGGTGTGCTTCGCGAAGGAGTACGCAGGGGCGCCGACGTCGCCCGGGTTCTGATCGAGGTACGTGATCTGCTGATACGCGCCGCTCGACAGGTTCACGACGCGAGCCGCCGGCGCCGCCTCGAGCAGCGGACGCAGCGCGACCGTGAGCAGCCAGGGGCCGATCACGTCGACATCGAACGCGGCCTGCACATGCTCGATCGAGACATCGAGAGCGGAACCCGTGTTCATGTCGGGGAAGACGCTCGCGTTGTTGATGAGCACGTCGAGGTGGCCGTGCGCCGCGCGGATCCGCTCGGCGGCGCGCCCGAACTCGGCCGGGTCGCCCAGGTCGAGGCGATAGCCCTCGGCGCTGAGCCCCTCCGCCTGAAGCGCCTGCACCTGCTCGGCGGACTGCGCGTCGCTGCGCGAGGTCACGATCACGTGGAATCCCTGCTGCGCGAGCCCGCGCGCCGTGGCCATGCCGAGGCCGCCGGGGCGCCCTGCGCCGGTGACGAGTGCGATCTTCTGGCTCATGCCGTTCCTCTTTCTTCTTTCTTCCGTTACCCCCATGCTTCCCTATTCGCGCTGCTCGGTTCCTCTCGACGCTGCTCGGGCCCGGGCAGCGCGAAGCGGATCTGAGCAGCGCAACCGGCGGGGTGGGGATGCCGGGCGGCTGGCTAGGCTCGACGGATGACCGACGCCCAGGCATCCGCTCAACTGCCCATCGCCCTCGTCACCGGCGCAACGCGCGGAATCGGGCGCGCGATCGCCGAGGAGCTGGGGCGCACGCACCACATCCTCGTCGGCGGCCGCCGCGTCGACCGGGTGGCCGAGGTGATCACGGCGCTTCCCTCCGCAGAGGGATATCTCGCCGACCTGGCCACTGGCGACCTTCCGCCTCTCCCCCGCCGGCTCGACGTGCTCGTGCACTCGGCCGGCGTCGAGGCGGGCGACCGCATCGCCGACACCGACCGCGCCACCTGGGAGCGCGTCTTCGCCACCAATGTGTTCGCGGTCGCCGAGCTGACCCGCGCGGCGCTTCCGGCACTGCGCGCCGCGCGCGGCATCGTCGTCGCGATCAACAGCGGCTCGGGCTTCGTCAGCGGTCCGCGTGGCGGCGTCTATGGCGCGTCGAAGTTCGCGCTGCGCGCGCTGACGGATGCCCTGCGCGAAGAGGAGCGGCCGAACGGCGTGCGCGTCTCGAGCGTGCACCCCGGTCGCACGGACTCCGACATGCAGCGCGCGCTCACCGACAAGCTCGGCGAGGACTACGACACCGACTACTTCCTCGCACCGCAGGACGTGGCCGCCGCCGTGCGGCTCGTGGTCGATCTGCCCGAGCGCGGCACCGTCGAGACGCTGTCGGTGCGGCCGACGCGGCGACGCTAGCTCACTCGTCGACCGCCGTGGCGCCCGCGAGGGTACCGCGCAGCTCGATCGCGATCTCGGACGCGTCCAGGTTCAACAGCGCGCTCTCGAGGATGTCGGCGTCGAACGTGCCCGTATCGCGCGCGTCGAGGAGCGCGGCGCGCTGAGCCGAGATCACGGCGAGGCGGTGCGCCCTGGCCGCCTGGAAGCGCTCGGCCGTGGGCTTTCCCTCGAGCTGCGGCAGGTCGGGAACCGTCTGCGCGCTGGATCGCAGGATCTCGAAGATGCTGTTCCGCTCGGCCTCCGCCTGCGCGGCCGCTGCCTCCTCGTCCCGCCTTGGGGCGAGCAGCTTCACCACCCAGCCGACCGTTCCGCCCTGGACGAGCAGGGACAGCGCCGCGACCGTGAAGGCGATGAGCACGAGCACCGAGCGCTGCGGCGTGCTGTCAGGCAGGGTCTGCGCGGCCGCGACGGTGACGGCGCCGCGCATTCCGGCCCAGACGACGATGCCGCCCTCGCGCCAGCCGAGCGGCTGACGGCGGAAGTAGTCGATGTCGGCGAGCAGCTGGGCCACGCGCCGAGCCATCAGGTCGAGTCGCCGCTCGGAGGCGGGGCGGCCGAGGGTGTTCGCGCGCTCGATCACCTCCTGCTTGCCCTCTGGCGAGCTCAGCTGGTCCTGCATGGTCAGCAGGCGGTCCTGCGAGCGCCTGCCGCGATGCGTGCGCCGCCCGAGCACCAGCAGGAGCGGCACGACGTATGCCGCGCGCACCAGGATCGTGACCCCGAGCGCCGCCGCCGCGATGGCCACGGCGACGAGCACGCCGGCGTGATCGCCTTCGACGCGCGCGACGATCTGCTTGATCTGGATGCCCATCGTGAGGAACACGACCCCCTCGAGCACGAGCTCGACCGTGCGCCAGTTCTGCGAGTCGGAGAGGCGGTTCTGGGGCGAAAGGTCGCGAGGCGCGCGGATGCCGGTGACGAGACCCGCGACGACCGCGGCGACGAGCCCCGACGCGCCGAACAGCTCTGCCGGAACCGATGCGAGGAACGGCACCGTGAACGAGATCAGCGTGTTGACCGCGGGCTGCCGCACGTGCTTGCGCGCGATCAGGCCGAGCCAGCCGACCGCCCACCCGATCAGGCCGGCGATGAGCACGGAGAGGGCGAAGCTGCCGACGGCTCCCCAGAACGAGAACGACGCGGCCACCGCGACGACGGCGGTGCGCAGCAGGACGAGGGCAGTCGCGTCGTTGAGCAGGCTCTCGCCGTCGAGCAGTGCGACGACGCGCTTCGAGACGGGACTGCGCTTGATGATCGACGTCGCGACGGCATCCGTCGGGCTCACGATCGCGCCGAGCGCGACGCCCCACGCGAACCCGAGCCCGGGCACGACGAGCGCGAAGAACGCTCCGAGCACGAGGGAGCTGCCGACCACGAGCAGCACCGACAGGCCGCTGATCGCGCCGAACTCGCGCCGGAAGTTCATGGCGGGCATCGACACCGCCGATGAGTACAGCAGCGGCGGCAGCACCCCCGCGAGGATCAGCTCGGGCTCGACGTGAACGTGCGCGAAGAACGGCAGGAAGCTCGCCCCGACCCCGACCGCGACCAGCACGAGCGGGGCCGCGATGCCGAGCCGCGGGCCGAACACACTCGCGCCGGCGATCGCCACGAAGGCGGCGACCATCACGATGAGCAGTTCCGTCACGGCTACCAGATTGGCATGCGCCCGCTCAGCCGAGGCGGAAGATCGCCGTCGTGATGCCGAGCGCCACGAAGACCAATCCCCCGACGATCAGCGCCCAGGTGAGCAACGGGCGCAGGTCGCGGCTCATGATGCGCGAGTACGCGCGCCGCATCCGCACCGACAGCCGCGGCATCCGTCGCCACACGTAGCCGGCCGCAAGGTACGGCGCGACGACGAAGAAGAGGAACCAGGCATAGCCCGCGAGTTGCAGGGTCAGATGCTCGGTGGCGCCCGCGATGACGCGGCCGGTGACGTACATCGTCACGGGTGGCACGAAGCCGATCGCCGTGTTCGCGAAGCCGACGCCGAGCATGGCCTGCGGGTGCTCGTCACGGGCGCTCACCCGGGTGGGCGGCGCTTCGCGAGGCGAGCGGCGCGCGTACCAGCCGAAGACGAGCCCCCCGACGATCAGCAGACCGCCGGCCACGAAGTCCACGACGGACTGGACGAGCAGCCGGGCGACCTGCCCCTGCAGCTGATGGGCGATGGTGGTCGGGTCGAAGGTGCGGAAAGCGAGCAGCAGCACCGTCGCGCTGAGCGCCATGCCCCCGGTGAGGAAGAGGATCGAGCGTCGAGGGCTGCCGCCGCGTGCAAGCAGGTGCAGGGTCACGCCGTACAGCGGCGGACTGAAGCCGAAGGTGAGACCGAGGAAGATCAGGCTGACCAGCGCGCCGAGCCCGCGCGCCAGTTCACCGCCCACTCATCGATGGTAGGCGGAACGGTCGGCCCCGTGCGAACCGCGCTGCCCCGTCGGCGCAGGCGTTCCTGTCGGTTGCGACGAGCGGGCGGCGGCCCCGGCCGCCGGCGTCTCGCGCGCCGGCGTCGGAGGTGTCGTCTGCTGGGGCACAGGGCCGGCTGAACCGGTTCCGGTGCTCTGCGCAGGCCTCGAGGAAGGCGTCCGGGGATCGGTCGGCGCCGCCCCGGGCTCCGTCGCCTCCGCCGCGCCGTCGCCCGCACCGGTCGCGTCGGACGGTGCAGGGGACGACGTGGGCGCCGGGTAGCCCGTGTCGTCGCCGCTGGGGTACGTCGAGGATGCCGGGGAGGACGGCTCGTCCGTGTCGGGTGCAGACGGGTAGCTCGACCACTGCGCGGCCGTTCCTGACCGCTCATCGCCGTCGCGCGAGGGGTAGTCGCGCGACTGTGCGCCGTGCTCCGAGGCATCGCCCGTTCCCCCGTCGCCGCGCTGCTCGACGGCTCGGTGCTCAACGGCGCGGAGGCGCGCGTCCCCCGGCCACCAGATCCGCTCGGCATCAGGCAGCGATGCACGGCGGAATGCGCCGCTTTGCTCGGATGCTCCGGAGCCCTGCTCGGGGTCTTCGGCGCCGACGACAGGAACGACCGCCGAAACCGCCTCGGCGGGTGCCGCGGCGGCAGGCGGTGCGGCCTGGCCGACGTCGGCCGCGAGGCGCTGAACCGGCTCGGGAAGACGGTCGGTCGCCGCGGCGCTCAAGCCGCCGCTCGCGGCGACGGCGATCGACACGCCGAGCGTGACTCCCCACAGGCCGCTGCGGCGACCGGGGCGCTGCCCTTCGTCCCCGCCGCCGCGGGGTTCGGCCCCGCCGCCGTCAGGGGCGAGTTCATCGACCGCGAGCACGAGCTCGGCGAGCAGACGCGCTGCCGGGTCCTCCCGCGGGCTCTCACCGGCGGCGATGGCCGAGAGCAGGGCGTCATCGGCCTCGATCCGCGCGAGGTCGTCGTCGTCCGGGGTCATCACGCCCCCTCCGTCGTGTCGTCGGCGGGCCCGGTGATCCCGGCGCGCAGGGTGGACAGCGCACGATGCTGGATCACGCGCACGTTCGCCGCCGTCGTGCCGAGCGCCTCGCCGACCTGTTCGGCGCTCAAGTCGGCGACGATGCGCAGCAGCAGCACGTCGCGGTGCCGGTCTGGTAGTCCGTCGAGCCGCGCCAAGAGCCCTCGCAACGCGTCATCGCGCTCGGCCCGCTCGAGCGGCCCCGGTGCCGCGGAACTCACGTCCGGCACATCCGCAACCGCGACCTCGGGGCGGCGCCCGCGCGAGCGCTGCGACATCAGCACCTTGTTCGACGCGATGCCGAAGACGAAAGAGGTGAACCGGCTCGCGTCCCCATCGAATCGCGGCAGGGCCTCGGTCAGCGCCACGCACGTCTCCTGCGTCACGTCTTCTGCTTCCTCTCTGGCTCCGATCCGCGCCATTGCGTACCGGAAGATGCGAGGGCGGACCCGGCGGATGACATCGCCCACCGCGGCTGGGTCGCCGGCTTGCGCGCGGGCCACCAGCCCCGACAGCTCGTCTCCCCCGTCTCCCTGTCGCATCGCTGCCTATTGTCCCCCATATGGGGGTCCGATTATCAAGATCGGTTCCGATCGGCGCGACCTGCAGCACCGATCGGAACTCAGGGACGTCAGTGGCGGCCGCCACCGAAGGCGCTACCCCTGCGCCCGTCGCTCTGGATGCCGGCACGATGCCGCGCGGGCACGGCGTGGCCGCCCGCACGATGGCTCGACGGCGCCTCGCGCTGCACCGGCACCGACGACCGATGCGCAGGAGCCGGTGACCTCGCCGGGGCCGGCGCCGCG
>NZ_JBLRDT010000338.1:0-1803 GCF_057512245.1 Gryllotalpicola sp. CP2-P1 | reverse complement strand
TCGTCGACACGCCCTCGTTCGTCGAGGCGTACAAGCCCGAGGCACTCGCAGGCGCCGGCGTGCTCGAGTGGCTGCGCAGCGACGCGACACCGGCCGGGCTGCAGTGGTTCTATGTGAGCCCCGCCGAGAGCTACGGCAGCTACAACCCCGGCACCGCGATCGGCGGCTACCGCACGAGCGCCGACACGGTGCTGCGGGACGCTGAGGGGAAGTCCGAGATCTCGGGGGCCGACTTCGCCCTCGCATTCGTCGACGAGATCGAGACGCCGACCCACGTCAACCAGCGCTTCGTCGTCGGCTACTGACCCTTCAGCGCTCCTTTCGTGCGAGTGAACGGCTACCGCAGCACAGGGCTTGATCGCGCTGCGAACCACCGCATAAACAACTCGCAGGAAAAATCACGAAACGATAACTAGACAGCGTTACCTGGCCGTTATATCTTCTAAGAGCGTTAGTTGTTTGCTGTGGCAGCCAGCGCGGAATGTGATTGCAGGACACTCTTGGTGCAAGGGAGGGGCCCGAAGCGAAAAGGCTTCGGGCCCCTACTTTTTTGCCTGCCCACGCCGACAGCCACGGCCCCGTCACCGCGGCCCCACCGCGCGCCTCTAGGCTGAAACGGTGAGTGATGAGGCACGCTCCGTCGCCGCGTGGGAAGCGCTGTTCCGCGCACAGGTCGCCATCATGCGCCGACTCGGCGCCGACTTCCCGAACGACGAGATCTCGTTCAACGAATACGACGTGCTCTACACCCTGAGCCGCGCACAGGGCCGCTCGCTGCGCCTGCGCGACCTCAACAAGCAGGTGCTGCTGACCCAGCCGAGCGTGAGCCGCATGATCGATCGGCTCGCCGCCCGCGAGCTCGTCGAGAAGCTGCCAGACCCGCGCGACGCGCGCGGCACCGTGATCCGGCTGACGGACGCCGGCTACGCGGCCTTCTACCGCGTGGCGCACGTGCACGGGGCATCCATCGACCGGGTCGTCGGCGACGCGCTCGACGCCGACGAGCTCGCGACCCTCACGGCGCTCTGCAACAAGCTGCGGGCCAACCTGCCCGCCTCCTGAGGCGCTGTGCCGTTTCTGTGACGGCGGTCGCGACTCTTGCTCCTTGGGAAGGAGTTCGAGATGTCCGTGCTGCTCATCGCCATGACGTGCGTCGCGGCGGTCGCGTGTGCCGCGACCATCGCCGTGTTCGCGGTGCTGATGGTCGTCGCACGCTCGTACGACGACGGCGACCGCTGAGGCTGCGACCCTATGCGGCCGGCACTTCGAGCACGAAGACCGTGCCCTCCGGACCGGTGCGCTCGACCCGCACGGTTCCCCCGTTGCGCGCCGCGACATCGCGCACGAGGGCGAGCCCGATCCCGAACCCGCGTCGCTGCGGCAGCCCGTCGGCCTCACCCGGGTCCGAGTGCGCGAAGCGCTCGAACACCCGATCAGGGGCGATTCCGCGGATGCCCGGGCCGTGGTCCGTCACCGTGAGTGCCACCGCTCCCGCGCGCTCAGGCAGCCGCGCGAGCGCCACCTCGACGCGACCGCCGCTCGGCGTGTGCGCCAGGGCGTTGTCGACGAGCGCGGTCACGCAGCGTCGGAAGCTCACCGTCGGCAGTCCCGCGCGCAGCGAGCCCGGCGCGCTCAGCGAGATCTCGATGCCGCGTTCGGCGGCGAGCAGGCGCAGCGAGTCGACGACGGAGGCCGCGTCGGACGAGGCATCCGTCACCCGCTCACCCTCGCCCGCCTCGTCGCCCGCCGCAGCCAGCAACTCGTTCACGATGCCGACGAGCGCCGCGGCGTCGCGACGCAGCT
>NZ_JBLRDT010000337.1:0-1827 GCF_057512245.1 Gryllotalpicola sp. CP2-P1 | reverse complement strand
CGCCCGGCACGAGGGCCGCGTCGTGTTCGTCGCGGACGCGATTCCCGGCGAGCGCGTGCGCGCCCGCGTCACCGAGGCGAAGAAGTCCTTCTGGCGCGCCGACACCGTCGAGGTGCTCGAGGCGAGCCCGCACCGCCGCGAGCATGTCTGGGCCGAGGCATCCGTGACGCGCGACCCGGAAGGCCGCGCGGGCGGCGCCGAGTTCGGCCACATCGAGCTCGCGCATCAGCGCGAGCTGAAGCGGCAGGTCGCCACAGACGCCCTCACCCGCATGGCCGGCATCGACCCCGGCACCGACTTCGCGGTGCAGGCACTGCCCGGCGACGACGAGCGCCACGGCACCGGCTGGCGCACGCGCGTGCGGCTGCAGGTGGCCGCCGACGGCACCGTCGGTCCCTTCGCCGCGCGCTCGCACACCGTCATCCCCGTCTCGTCGCTGCCTCTGGCCGCCGACGCGATCGCCGAGATCGCTCCCCTGGCCACGCGCTTCCGCGATGCGGAATCCGTCGACCTCATCGCGCCCTCGCAGGGGCGCCCGCTCTCGATCGTCACGACGCGCGACGGCGCCGTGCCCTCCCTCGCGCCGATCGTCGAGAAGGTGGGCGATCGCGAATTCGCACTCGATGCCCTCGGCTTCTGGCAGGTGCATCGCGAGGCCGCGGCGACGCTCACGGCCGCCGTCCAGCGCGCCGTCGACGCCGACGAGTTCGACCCGCGCGCCGCGAACCTCGATCTCTACGGCGGGGTCGGCCTGCTCGCCGCCGCGGTCGGCGACCGCTTCGGGCAGGCCACGCGCATCACGAGCGTCGAGTCCTACGAGCCGGCGACCGATTTCGCCGCCCGCAACCTCTCCGACTGGGTCGGCGCTCGCGCGATCACCGCGCGCGTCGAGCGCTTCGTGCGGGGCCTCGCCGACGACGCGACCGCCGTCGAGCGCGGGCGCCAGCGCGCAGCCACCGTCGTGCTCGACCCGCCGCGCTCCGGCGCGGGCAAGGCGGTCGTCGACGAGCTCGTGCGTACCGCCCCCGCTCAGCTCGTCTACGTCGCGTGCGACCCGGTCGCCTTCGCACGGGATGCTGCACTCTTCGGCGAGGCCGGTTACGGCATCCGCTCGCTCGAGGCCTTCGACCTGTTCCCGAACACGCACCACGTCGAGCTTGTGGCGCGCCTCAGCAGATAGACGCCCGGCTACAGTTGCCTGCATGGTGACAGTGGCGATCGTCGACGATCACGAGTCCGTGCGGCTCGGGCTGCGGGCCGCCTGCGGGGACGCCGGCTTCACGGTGACCGGTGAGGCGGCGACGGTCGATGAGCTGCTGCCGCAGCTCGCCGGCGCACCCGCCGACATGGTCGTGCTCGACCTCTCGCTCGGCGACGGATCGAGCGTGACCGACAACGTCCGGCGGCTGCAGGATGCCGGCAGCGCGGTGCTCGTGCACTCGATCGCCGACCGGGTGCAGGCCGTCCGCGAGGCGCTCGCGGCGGGGGCCGCGGGCGTCATCCCGAAATCGGCGCCGACCGGCACGGTCATCGACGCGATCCGCACGGTGGCCGAGGGCGGGGTGCTCAACAACCTCGAGTGGGCGAGCGCGATCGACGCCGACAACGACTTCGCGCGGGCCAAGCTCGGCCAGCGCGAGCGCGACGTGCTGCACCTCTACGCCTCGGGCCTGCCGCTCAAGGCCGTGGCGAGCGAGCTCGGCATCGCGCACTCGACGGCGCGCGAGTACCTCGACCGCGTACGCGTGAAGTACGTGGAGATCGGCCGCCCGGCGCCTACCAAGGTCGACCTGCTGCGGCGCGCCGTCGAGGACGGCATTCTGCCGG
>NZ_JBLRDT010000336.1:0-1850 GCF_057512245.1 Gryllotalpicola sp. CP2-P1 | reverse complement strand
TGACCCGATTCGCCGACTCGGTCGTCGACCGCACGAGTTGACCCCGCGCGCGCACTTTTGCGTCCAGGGCCGACGTTCGCGCCCGGCATCCGGCACGCAAGCGTCGGCGCGGGGCGCAAACCTGACCATCCAGAACCTAGGAGCATCCGCATGACCAAGCTGAGACTCGCCATCGTCGGTGCCGGCCCCGCCGGCATCTACGCGGCCGACATCCTGCTCAAGGCCGAGCGGAGCTTCGACGTGTCGATCGACCTGTTCGACCACCTGCCGGCGCCGTACGGGCTGGTGCGCTACGGCGTCGCGCCCGACCACCCCCGCATCAAGGGCATCATCACGGCTCTGCGCGACGTGCTCGACCGCGGCGACATCCGCATCTTCGGCAACGTGCGCTTCGGCACCGATCTCACCCTCGACGACCTCAAGCAGCACTACAACGCGGTGATCTTCGCCACGGGCGCCGTGCACGACGCCGAGCTGCGCATTCCGGGCATCGACGCCGAGGGCTCCTACGGCGCGGCCGACTTCGTCAGCTGGTACGACGGTCACCCCGACTACCCGCGCGAGTGGCCGCTCGACGCCCGCGAGGTCGCGGTCATCGGCAACGGCAACGTCGCGCTCGACGTGGCGCGCATTCTCGCCAAGCACGCCGACGACCTGCTGCCGACCGAGATCCCCGCGAACGTCTACGCCGGGCTCAAGGCATCCCCGGTCACCGACGTGCACGTCTTCGGACGCCGCGGCCCGACCTCGGTCAAGTTCACGCCGCTCGAGCTGCGCGAGCTGGGCGAGCTGCGCGACGTCGACATGATCGTCTACGACGAGGACTTCGACTACGACGAGCACGCCCAGGCGTCCGTCGCCGGCAACAAGCAGATCATGGTGATCGACCGCGTGCTGCAGTCGTGGCGGGCGCGCGAGACGGGTCAGGCATCCCGCCGCCTGCACCTGCACTTCTATGCGAAGCCGACTGAAGTGGTGACGGATGCCTCAGGCCGGGTCTCCGCCCTCAGGTACGAGCGCACCCGGCCCGACGGTCAGGGCGGTGTCGTCGGAACGGGCGAGCTCCGTGAGACCCCGGTGCAGGCGCTGTACCGCGCGGTCGGCTACTTCGGGTCGCCGCTGCCGGGCGTGCCGTTCGACGAGAAGCACGGTGTGATCCCGAACCACGAGGGCCAGGTCATCAACCCTGACAACAACGAGCAGGTCTACGGCGTCTACGCCACCGGCTGGATCAAGCGCGGGCCCATCGGCCTCATCGGCCACACCAAGTCGGATGCCATGGAGACCGTCGAGCACCTCATCAACGACGTCGGCAACTGGTGGACCCCGACCGCTCCGGCGGAGGAGGCGATCGTCGAGCTGCTCGAGTCGCGGGGCATCCGCTACACGAACCTCGACGGCTGGCACGCGCTCGACGAGCACGAGATCGCCCTCGGTGCGCCCGAGGGCCGCGCGCGCATCAAGGTCGTCGACCGCGACGAGATGGTGCGGGTCTCGCGCCGCGAGTAACCGCCGCGTCACACACCACCGATAGCGTGGCGGTGTGACCGACAGCGCAGACCGGAACATCTTCGCCGACCTCGACCGCTATGTCGCGCAGCCGCGCGTGAGCGGTCTGGCCCTCAGTCCCGACGGCACGCGGCTGGTCACGGGGGTGCAGACCTTGAACCCCGACCGCACCGGCTATTCGACCGCCCTGTGGCAGGTCGACCCGAGCGGCGAGGCCCCCGCGCGCCGCCTCACGCGCAGCGCGAAGGGTGAGGCATCCGCGGTCTTCACGCCCGGCGGCGACCTGCTCTTCACGTCCGCGCGCCCCGACCCCGACACGAAGGGCGACGACGACCCGAAGC